>CAIOTO010000135.1 GCA_903861255.1 uncultured Alphaproteobacteria bacterium
CTCTCGGCGCAATACGTTGTCGCGTGTGCGGTCATTTCCTGAAAACACAATTTTCTCGATATAGACGCGCGGCCCTTCTTTGATTTCGAATGTAATATCAGCCTTTTTCGTTTCAGGATTTTTCTTAACGATTGGTTCAATTGCAACGAATGCATACCCTTGCACACCAACTGCATTTGACATAACCGTTATTGTTTTTTCAATTTGCTTGCCGCTGAATGTATCACCTTCGGCAAACGTGAGCACTTCCATCAAATCGCTTGTCTTAACATTTGGCAACTTAGATGTGATTTCAACTTTACCAAAGTCATATTTTTCGCCTTCTTCTATGTGGAATGTAAAGAAGAAATCTTTTTGATCAGGGCTTAACTCAGCATGTGCTGTAATAATACGAAAATCAGGATAACCATTGTCATAATAGAATTTACGAAGCGCTTGTTGGTCAGCCATAAAACGATCTGGATCATACACATCATCGACGGCAAAGAAACGATACCAACGTGTACGCTTTGAATTGAGCTGTTCTTCCAGTTTTTTCGATGGAATATGCTTGTTGCCGATAAATGTAATTTTACGAACATACGTTACCGCACCTTCGTCAATCTCAAAAATCAAGTCGACACGATTTTCTGGCAATTTAATAATCTTTGGTTCAACACGTGCACCAAAGCGCCCCATGCGACGATAAATTTCGAGAACACGTTGTTGTGCTTCTTGAATACGCGCACGCGACAACACTTCACGTGGACGGAACTTAATTTCCTGTTGGATTATATCATCTTTTAATTTGCTGTTACCTTCATACGCAATGCGATTGATAATGGGATTCTCTTCCACTTTAACAACCATCGTATCGTTATCATTAGAAACGTGAACATCTGTGAAATACCCCGTTGCATGCAATGCCTTTAGGGACTCATCAAGTTTATTGGGATCAAATTCTTCACCTACTTTTATTGGAACATAAGAATGGATTGTTTCCGATTCGATACGTTGATTGCCTTCTATGCGAATGCCTTTAAGAGGAGCTGCGATTGTAGAGGAAATGAGTGCTGCAAAAAGTAAGGTTGCTAGTGCTGTTCTTTTCATGAAATTAAATCTAATAAGTGGATATACTGCTTTGTTTATACAAAGGGTTTGCATCTATTGCTAGTCATAAAATGAATTTGGGTGAAGAATTCTTGCATAGAGCTGTTTGCAGCAGTAGAATCACAAGAAGGAAATATCAGAAAATACAGTATGCAAGGCGTTCGTCTTACCGATCATTATGTCGAGGTTATCCGTAAAACGTTTAAGGAATATTTTGCGGACGAGGATCATTTGTGGCTATTTGGTTCACGCGCCAACCTTTCGAAAAAGGGCGGCGATATCGATTTATATATTGAAACAACGCTGAGTGATATTTCAAATATCACGGATGCAAAATTTGCCTTTTTGATTGAACTGGAAAAACAATTGGGTGAACAAAAAATTGATGTCGTGATAAAATACAACGACCAATCCTTGCTGATTTATGATATTGCCAGAAAAGAAGGAGTGCAGCTCGTATGAATGATACTGTAAAAAACAACACGGCAAAAAATGAATTTCAGCAGACACTTGAAATTCTAAAATCTATGGTGGAAGTTTGTTCAATTCATTGCGCTCGTATACGTTTAGCTCATGAATCATTAGTAAATCTTATTCCATTTACAGCGACAGGAATTGAAAATTTAAGCACACATGCGCTTGGTATGACTGACCTTCTTGTTCATCGATTTTCAAAACTACAAGATACGATCGGTGATAAAATATTTCCTTTGTTTCTGACGATTCTTGGTGAAAATATAGAGCATAAAAGTTTTATTGATCGCCTTAATATGCTTGAAAAACTCAATATCATATCCGACGCAGATCGTTGGCGAGAATATCGATCAGCGCGCAATGCCGCTGCTCATGAATACCCACATAATTTTGAATTAATGGCAGACAACCTAAATCGCATTGTCGTTCTATCAAAAGAGCTTTGTCAGTTCTGGGAAATACTTGCAGAGCAGATTAATACGAAAATTGCACATCTCTAGCCCTTAATTCCTAAAAGTTTCTTCGAGAAATTCTTAATGCGCATTTCAAGCTCTTTAAGTTTACTTACTTGCGCAACTTCTTCTTCTGGTGTTTTTGCAAGCGCATTATTCGTTGCATTTCTTTCGGTAATAATTTTGGACAAAATCTGTGGGAATTTTTCATTGCTTGCAAACAATGACGCCAAAGCATCTGCTTCGATTTCGTATAGGATGATTTGTGATTCTGCAATAATTGTTGCGGATCGTTTATCACCTGTAAGTAATGACATTTCCCCAAAGAAATCTTCAGGAATTAAAACAGCAACTTGCTGCTGGGCGCCGGCATCATTCGTAATGAACACTTTTAAGCAACCATCTCTGACGATAAACAGCGAACGTCCATCATCACCTTGCTTGCAAATAACATCGCCTTTATTGAAATTGCGAACAGTGGTTCCTGCAGCAATACCATTAACTTGTTCTTCTGTTAATGTTTGAAATAAGTCAATTTTAGAAATATAATCTGCAGTTTCATGCTCTGGCCTAAATGTAACAGGCTCTAGTTTGGTAATGTATGTTTGTTGATCCGTATTCGACAACGTTATGCCAGCGGCCCTTAAAAAACGGAAAACACGTGAGTATATTAAATGACGCGCTTTGCCTGGACCACATTTTGCGGGATTAAGAAAATATTTTACTTTATAGAGCACGCCGTCGATGCTTGTCTTACTGATACGGCATTTGTAGTCTGTGATAATGCCAGTGCAACCAACTGCGTCTAATCCATGTGTAATAGCCTTAATTACTTTGTTTTCATTAAAATTAAAAGGAACGCAGAAAAACAATTCAAATTCAGACTCAGGCGTAGGGCGGCTAAGATTTGTTACGATTTTCTGGCTGAAAACACTGTTTGGAATATAGTGAGTTAGGTTTTCTACCGTTTTTATACTGACCACCCGCCAGTTCATTTGTATAATTTCACCATAAATTTGAGCGCCATCGCTGTTAAGCGAAATCCATTCACCCATTCGAAAGGATTTATCCATATCAATTGAGATGCCAACAAATAAATCTAAAAACATTTTTTGCAAACCAAAGCCAAGAACAACACCGAATGCACCGGTTGCCGCCAAGGCACTGCTTACATTGAGGTCAAAAATAATGCGACAACAAAGAAATATGGTTGCTAAATAAACGCTAAAATTGATGATTCCAATTAATAACGAAGATAATTTAATATTCTTTCTTTTAGGCAGGTAATAATCCCAAAGACAATTTTTAACAATTTTTATAAGTTGAGCTGTCGTAAATACACATATGTATAATGTCATTAAATGGACAGGAAGTATTCTTTTGTTCCCATAGGTTACTATAGGTTTGTAAAATTCTGTATGCCAAAAATGTATAAGAAGTTGAGAAATTATAAAAGCAAATACAACTTTTAATAGCGCAATTGCGATATTACGCATATTCATCTTGTAATTATTGCTTGCCATTAAACATCTCTATAAAAAATAGAATTATTCGTGATTTTATTTTAATCACTCCTTTTTTATATCATGGGAACTATAAACAAATCGTTAATTTAGGAATCGATCAAACAAATCTCTTGCTGATCTTGCGTAAGGTCGGTGGGTTTGCTTTAATGAACGTATGACTTTACCCAAAATCAAGGACGCAAATTATCATGATAGATCATATATTGAAATTTATGTTTTTCTTTAGCGTGCTATCGTCCGCTGCTGTGCATGCAGATGTGTGGGTTTTAGATATCAACGATACGATCACAATACGCAATGATGTTGACCCAGAAAAGACACGTGACGTTGTAATATTTCAGTTAGTTGCGCAAAATACATTCTTAAAGGATGAGCCGACAACTTCCCTCGAAGCATATATAAAAAGAACCATTGAATGTAAATCAGAACAGCGTGCAGCGTATGGAAACCTTCTTGAATATGCAAGAACACTGCTCGGGCAAGGCCTTATAACTGAAGAAGCGCTAGGTAATATTTCTGGCTTAAGTGTCACATATCAGGATGCGTTAGAAATTGCAAATTTGCCGGAGAATCAAGGATTCTTCGCTTCACTATTTACATTAGTTGATTTTGTTTTACGTGTTGATCATGCCCCGACCATCATTTTTCAATCTTTTGGTAGTGAGATTCCTTTAGCTCTCAACGTGATTGCAAATCGTTATGGTGATAAATTAACTGTTGAGTCAGAAATCGGTATATTTGATGAGCATCATCATTTTTTATTCAAAGGCAATACCTACAGAATGCCTGATATTGAGGAGCCCTCTGGCGCTACGGTTAGTGACATCCGAAGTTTGATTGCGCCCAAGACAGTAATGGGTTGGAAGAATAATTACAAAGCAGGCGGACGAAAATCAATGTTTTTTGAACCTCTGTCGGAAGAATATCCTAGTGGATTAACAACCCGATTTTTTGATGACAACTCAGATCGTTTTGCCTCTGTGTATATAAATGGAGAGCTTTTATCTATCGAAGACGGCTATGAACGTGCTGCATCTTATATTCACAAAGTAGACACAGGAAAAGCATTAACTGACCCGGATTACTTTGTAAATCTTGTTGCTCACCAATTCTGAAGAATCAGACAAAGCTTGTGTCTCAATCTATGCTGTCCATCACTTTGTCATCCTCGTGCTCGACACGAGGATCTCTACTGCAGATGTGGCATATAATTGATTAATATCACCTAGTGTTTGCCTTTGAGACTTTATAGATCCTGTGTCGAGCACGAGGATGCAGTGAAAAGAGTATTTTTATAAAAGTGACTGCAACATAGTACCGATCTTGCGTAAGGTCGGGGTTTTTGCTTTAATGCCCATATAAAAAGTAAAGCACGGTTAACGCACATGACAACAAATCACCCCACCGCAGCCATTCTGATAATTGGTAATGAAATTTTGTCCGGCCGTACGCAGGATACAAACGTAAAATTTATCGCAGAGCGCCTTGATAAAGCCGGCATTAAGTTATTAGAAGTACGTGTTATCCCTGATGATGAGTCAGCTATTGTTGAGACCGTTAATACCTTACGCGCACACTACACGTATGTCTTTACAACAGGTGGAATCGGTGCAACGCATGATGATATTACAGCAGCGTGTCTTGCCAAGGCGTTTGGTGTGCCGCTTGAAATAAATGAAGAAACATTCACCATCTTACAAAACCACTACAAAGAAAGCTTTAATGCAAGTCGTCAACGTATGGCACTCATGCCGCGTGGGTCAGAACTGCTTAAGAATCAAATATGCACCGCCACGGGGTTTAAGATTGAGAATGTATACTGCTTGGCGGGCATGCCAACGGTTATGCAAAATTCATTCACCCTTTTGCTGCCTAGCCTTAAAACAGGTGCACCATTTGTGTCAAATACAGTAAAATGTGACCTACGTGAAGGTGATATTGCACAAGCCCTTACAGACATTCAAAATGCATACGTAAGTGTTGAAATTGGTAGCTACCCTTTTTACCGCACGCCCCCTGATATTGGGACAAGTTTTGTTATGCATGGTGCTGATCCAGTTGCTGTGACAAATGCGACGAATGCCGTGATTGCGATGGTGGAACAATTTGGCGGCACATATACAGTCGATTGGTTTTGCAAAAAATAGGGCCAACACTTTTGCATTGAATTTTAAATAATTTTGCTTAAACTGGTTGGTAATGATACTCAGTATGCGGTATCTAATCCCCTATGCGAAAGGAAATTTCATGCATAAATTACTTTATACAGCAGCAATCCCCCTACTTGTCGGCGGCGCTATGGCGGCAACTTTTGAAGACACAGTTGTTAGAGAAGAAACTGGCAGTAATGCATCTAGTCGTGCAACTTCGCCTGCGGTAGTGCAAAATAATGATGTTCAGAGCGGCATTTTTTCTTTCGATCCCACTGCAGAAATCCCATCGATGGGAATGTCAGATCAGGTAAATGATACATCCTCTGCGCTTGTGTCATTAGCCATAGCTGATGCAACTCAAACTTACACTATACCAAACTTAGCAACTACTATTCCTGAGGAAGAGGCCGCGCATGTCGGTGGCACAATAAATATCACCACTTCCCTTGCAGACGTGATGCAACCACGCAGACTTTTCATAAATGAAGGTGGAACAGGTAGAGTCCTATTTCAGATTGCACCTGATAGTCATTTAGAAGGCTCAGCACGTGCACCAAAATCATTTGATGAAATAAGAGTTGCTGGTGATGCTGATCTCACTGTGGATTTTATCCCAACTGCAGGTGATTATGAGGTTGGCGAGTATACATATGTTTTGGCAAAGATATATGCGGGTGTCAATCCTACAATAAATGCAGATTCAGGCGTATTTTCCGCAAGAGCAGAACAAGTTACAACCGAAGAGGGGCTCGTACAATTATTGCTAAAGCTCACGGTCACCGAAGCATTTACGATAACTGAAACCGATGAAGAGAATGAGGATGATATGCCTCCGTTAGTAGAAGAAATTTTAGTAGCCAACAACGCTGACAGTTCATTAAATGAAAACGCTGACAATGAATCATCTGAGGAAGATGATTTTGGTGATTATCAAGAACCGGATACGCAAGCTTCAGTAGTCGCCCCAGTGGTGGGTGCAGGCAGCATAGTGCAAGAAGAACCTGATGCTGTTTAGATAAAAGCAGACACTGACTCAGTGCGTACGTTTTATTACTAAAAGAAGAATAGTTTTCCTCCGATTTAATCGGAGGATCCACCAATGAGGTCTCGCTAATTTCTAGATTTCCACGAAAAATATGAATTAATGTGACGTAATTGTTAAATTTCAGGGGCCCTATCGTCAAGCCATAGGGAAACCAATGAGCTCGTTAATGGGAAACGTGCGCGTTCTGTCATCTAAAAATGGACGTTTTTAGCGTCCATTTTTTCTTTATTCTCACCTTATTTTGTATGCTTATGCTCACCATGCGCCTTTTCGCTTGCGACTATTATTGCGTTACAAAAAAAGTCCTTGATTCTTTCTCGCAATTTTGTTGTATTAAATAAAAGGTATTTGGTTTAATAGAAAGATTTTTTTCAAAATGCCGTTCGAAAATTACCTAAAAGCCTTTTTAATGTGTGCTTTGAGTCTTGTTTTAAATGTAGTATCTGGCAAATGTGCAGAAAAATATGACACGTGGGATGAAGATCTAGCAAGATTATTGCAACGTGAATGTGCAGAAAAATATGACACGTGGGATGAGGATATTGAACGTATGAATCAAGGTTTTCCGCCTAAATCTCGCAGCGAGAGTATTGGATTAAGCATTCCTAACGCCCCATCAAAAACATTGGATCCTTTAGATTTTTTTGTTTCTATAGCAATCCTACAAGAACCTATGCCAGAAACAACTTTAACCCAAGACAAAATAATGCATACTCAGCAACAACCGCCTAATTATCTAAACTGGGCAGCGCCAGAGGGCTATAAACGGGAAACAGACACGAGAGAAAAACATAAAAGAGAGTTAGTTTTAACGTCAACAGCAAATGGTAATACTATGCAACAGAAGATCAAACAGCAGAAAAGCAAAAGAAAATAAGCAAAAGAAAATAAGGATAAAATGGAAGCTTATTAAAAAATCAGATGCACAAGATGGCGACGATACTTCGCACATCATCAAAAGAAAAAGAGCTAAAGCTGAGAAGTTTGAGCCAACGTTTAGTGGCACATACCAATACAAATACAATGCTGCAGAGGGAAACGCTGCTGCGCCTTCGCCGGGCTTTAGGCAATGGCAAGCGTTCGGGTAGAGAGATCGCATGCTTATCATTCTGCTTCTCCATTTTTCCCTTGAATTTGCCTAATTTTCAGTTCATCCTAATGCTTTATAAGGCAAATTTTGCCTACTACTTCTCACCGATATAATGGCTGGCCATTTTTAATGGAGGACTTCCTTGAGCCACAATAAAATAATGAAATTTGCAGCATCCATTTTAGTTGGTGTGGTGCTCTGGAATTTACCCATGCCTATAGGCATGGAACCTAAAGCATGGCATTTATTTGCAATCTTTGTTTCAACAATAACAGCTATTATCTTAAAGCCATTCCCGATGGGAACATTGGCACTTATGGGTATGCTTGCAGCCACACTAACGGGCGTCCTTACCCTCGAAGAAGGCCTAAGTGGTTTTAGTAAATCTATCATCTGGCTTGTTGTGTTCGTATTTTTTGTCGCACGTGGTTTTGTAAAAACAAATCTTGGTACACGTGTGGCGTATTGTTTTGTGCGCCTTTTAGGAAAAAGTACGCTCGGTTTGGGGTATGGCGTTATCTTCACTGAACTGGTTATTGCGCCTTTCGTTCCAAGTAATTCAGCGCGAACTGGTGGCATTATGCTGCCTATTATTAAATCTATTTCCGATGCCCTTGGTAGTTCACCTAAAAATCATACAGAAAGAAAACTGGGCAGCTTTTTGGCGCAAGTCAGTTTTCATGGCAATTTGATTACCAGTGCAATGTTTTTAACCGCGATGGCAGCGAACCCACTTGCGCAAGCCTTAGCAGCAAAACAAGGTGTCACAATCACATGGGTTAATTGGTTCAATGCGGCAATCATTCCTGGCCTTGTAAGTTTAATCGTTATTCCATTTGTCCTATATATTATATATCCACCTAAGGTTAAACATTTGCCACAAGCTGTTGGTTTAGCAAAAGATAAGCTGAAAGAAATGGGGCCGATGAGCGCTAAAGAGTGGACCATGACGGGGATCTTTTTTGTCATGCTTGTGTTATGGATCTTTGGCGAAACAGTAGGCTTTATGGATGTTTTTGGCGTCAATGTAACTGCGCCTACAGCTGCACTTTTGGGTTTGTGTCTTTTGCTTGCAACGAATGTCATTGATTGGCGTGATGTGCTACTTGAACACGAAGCGTGGCACACACTTGTTTGGCTTGCAATTCTCGTTACAATGTCAACATTTCTTGATAAATTCGGTTTCATTGGCTGGTTCAGCGGGTCCATGGGCAAAATTGTACTGGGTTGGTCTTGGCAAATGGCTTTTTTAACGTTGATCTTGTCCTATTTCTATAGCCATTACTTTTTTGCAAGTAACACTGCGCATGTCAGTTCAATGTACGCAGCTTTCTTGGCGGTAAGCATTTCCGTTGGAACACCACCATTGCTTGCCGCACTTGTTTTAGCATTTTTCAGCAGTCTATTTTCAAGTATGACCCACTATGGTACATCAGCAGGTGCTGTTTTATACGCAGCCAATTACGTGACGTTGCCAGATTGGTGGAGAGTTGGCTTGATTGTCAGCTTTATCAATATTGCTATCTGGCTTGGTGTTGGCGGAGTCTGGTGGAAAATTATTGGCATTTGGTAGGATTGTTTACTGCTTCCATTGTCATTCCCGCGCAGGCGGGAATCTAGCACAACAATACCCTTAACGCTTTTGTTGTTATGCCTAAAAACTGGATCCCCGGGTCAAGCCCGAGGATGACAACAGAATTTAAAATGACACGCTTACAGAGAACAACAAAACAAACGCAATGATATATACAAACAACCACTTATTTAAGAACTAAACATATGTTATACAATTTTCTCTACGGCTACGTAGAATCATTCAGCGCACTCAACCTTCTTCGTTATATTACGTTTCGCACGGGCGCGGCACTACTCACTGCGCTTATCATCAGCTTTATTATGGGTGACCCCTTCATTCGTTGGCTCAAGAAAAAGCAAGCTGAGGGGCAGCCCATTCGCACGGATGGCCCAGCTTCACATCTTTTGACTAAGAAGGGCACGCCTACCATGGGCGGTGGGCTTATTTTAACTTCGCTGACTTTAAGTACGTTACTGTGGGCAGATCTTACAAATCATTATATTTGGGTGATTTTATTAGTCACGCTTTCATATGGCATGCTTGGTGCGTATGATGATTATTTAAAGCTCACAAAGCGTACACACCATGGTTTATCAGGCAGATTAAAGCTCCTCTTTCAAAGTCTGATCGGTGGTTTTGCCGTTTGGTATGTTGGCGATGCAGTTCCACATGAATTAAGCCACGCCTTGACATTCCCATTTATGAAAGATTTTTTCATAAACCTTGGTTGGTTTTATATTCCGTGGGCAATATTCGTTGTCGTCGGGGCATCGAATGCTGTCAACCTAACGGACGGCCTTGATGGGCTTGCCATCGGTCCTGTGATTATTGCATCCGCTACGTTTTTGATCATTAGTTATTTGGTTGGGAATGTTGTATTTTCGAATTATTTGCAGATTCATTATGTTGCACATGCTGGTGAGCTATGCGTATTTTTAAGTTCAATGATTGGTGCAGGGCTTGGGTTTTTATGGTTCAATGCTCCGCCAGCACGCGTATTCATGGGCGACACAGGTTCGCTTGCCGTTGGCGGCGCGCTTGGGTGTATCGGCGTTCTCACAAAGCATGAATTTGTATTGGCAATTGTTGGCGGGCTATTTGTACTAGAGGCCGTATCAGTCATTTTGCAAGTCGGTTATTTTAAACTGACACGTAAACGTATATTTTTAATGGCGCCTATCCATCATCACTTTGAGAAAAAAGGCTGGGCAGAGGCTACCATTGTGATTCGTTTTTGGATTATAGCGGCGATTTTAGCGTTGGTAGGTTTGTCGACGTTAAAGATTCGATAGAAAGACCACACCTAGCCACACAAGGTGTGATCTCGCTCCTCTTATCTCTTGCCACCACCAGCAGGAGCCATTATTACACGGCTTATCGTTGCATTTAATGCTGTTTCAGTAGGATTGCCTTCACCTCTGCAATACAAATCAATTGTTGAAACAGTCGCTGTATTAAGATCAAATGTTGTTTTACGAAAAAGCCTATCCAAAGCAAATTTTATACGTGCAGCTGGTGCCCCCACAATATCCTCTCCCAAATGTGAAGCGTGAAACACAGTATCAACAACTTGATTGCGAACAAATAGTGGTGAATTTCCACCATTCTTTACAAAGTGTGCAATATAAGGAATAGCATATTCTCTTGGCCAACTAAGAATCAAGATGGTATTTGGATAATCCACATCTTTGAATGTATCGTCGATAATGCGAAGCTTATCTTCTTCAGAGTTTTGCGTGTAAATTTTTACTAGGCTAAAAAAGTTCTCTTGGATCATTCTTCTTTTCATATCTGAATAATCACCCAATCTACTTTTCTTGCCAGCCTCTAATTCAAAAGAACGCTTTTGCCTAGCACATAAAATTCGTGCCATTAGATCTTCAGACAAACGCTCATCGGTCACATCCATACCAGTCGTTTCACCAACAGCACTTAGCATCTTTTCAAACAAGCCATTTCCTGCGCCAATGCTAAGAAATTTCATTTTCCTGTGTGCTGGCAATTCATCTTGAACTTTTGCTAGATCATCTAGCATAAGGAACGTCTTCGTGGAAAGACCACCAAACCAACCTCCAGAAGGCATTCCTTCCAGACTGTCTTGATTTCCAATATAAGGATATTGTCTATAGTAACGAATTAATTGTGTAAACAAGGTGTCTATATTTGGATGCAATGGCTCCGGCAGTCGGCCAACAGCAGCAACTAAACGTTCAGGGTCAATAAAGCCAAACCTAGCAATAATAAGCGATAAATCATTAGGATGCATGCCTGCAGTAATGCTGGTAATATCTGCATTAATCCTACAGTAATAAGCCGGATTGGCGGGACTTCTAATGATCTCTGCATCATTGATAGGTGCGCGAGGTTCCAACGGGCCTGAAGATTCCATAATCTCAGATATGACTGCACTTGGCATCCCAAAAACAAATGGCGTACCAGAATCTTTTTGGTCAACTTTTTCTTCTGCCGCACTAGCGTATGAAAGCGTAAATATCAAAAAAGCCAGTGTTAATTTATTGATCATAATTTGAGACACTTAACTAAAGGTTGATAATGTGCTATTCTGAAAAGGAAACTTTTCAGGAGACAAGCTATGTCAGTAAATTGCAAAAAATGCTCAAGCA
>CAIOTO010000136.1 GCA_903861255.1 uncultured Alphaproteobacteria bacterium
AGTTGGCAGAAAAATATTAGCTCACACTATTTGCTTCATGTTTAACACAATCGTAAATCCTGAAAGACCTTTGGCTTTAGAATTGTTGATTAACTAGAGAAACTTGCACACTGCGTTATAGTAGACTCCGCTGCTCGAATTTTGTGGTCTTAGCACTTATGCCTTATTGACACCAATCTCCTTTTTCATATCTTAAATTTAAGTCGGATCCCAGCATGCTGTGATGACAAGTGAGGGATGAACCACTATATTAAGTAAACCTTAACCAACAGAGCATACACTAAACATACTGGGTGATTCTTTTAACTAATTTCTTGATTTTTATATACATTACGATTATATGTTTAATTCAAGAATTTTATATGGGAATAACAACGCTTATGTTTAATAAAATTTTATTTATCGTGAGTCTATTGAGTTGCAGTGATTGTTTTGCGATGGAATATGTGGATGATGTTGAGGTGCAAAGAGCAAGTATTCTGGCGCTGTTTACTGAAGCAGGGAAAGCGAGTTCGCTTGCAGACTATTCAATGCAGAGATCAGCAGTTGAGGTTTTTACAAAAGAAGAGATTTCTATTTTTTTAAGTGTGCAAGAAAGGTTTTGTTCCCCGTCTGGTAGCGTTAGTGATATGGAAGAGCAAGCTGCGTTTGAATTGGGGCAAATATTGACGGATTCTGAAGTGGTTAAGGCAATATCGGCAGTGCAAGAAAGAATAATGACAGCCCAAGAAAGAACAAGAGCCGCAAGTAAGAAGTAAAAAATCATTTTGATTAGTGAATCGCGCCTAATTTTAGACTAATTCTTGCAAAATTAATCTTTTTTATGTAGATTATGGTACCTTTTCTGTTTTAGCGAAGGTCTAAAAATTATGTAAAGAGGATTGTATGTTTAAAATACTGTTATTTGTGTGTGTAGCGCTGGTTGCGACTGGTTCTTTTTCGATGGATGAAAGACTACCAGATAACGGAGGCTTTCCGAAAGTGCTAAGTAAAGGAGGCTCTCCGAAAGTGCTAAGTGGTCTTTCCCTTGCTTTGCTGCAGCTACCACCAAGCAATTCTAGTGCTTCTAGTGTTGCTGTCGATGTGCCTGAAAAAACAGCACAAGAAGAATTTCTGGAAAGGCTTAATTTTGATAATTTGTTAACACAACTTGGTTTTTCTCAAGATTCAGCGGAATGCCTTCTATATCAATCAAAATTAAATAACATTATAAGAGATTTTATAAATAATGATGATTCGTGTGTGCGTATGCAGGAAATGCTGAAAGCTGTAGAAGGTGATTCTGAAGATTTAGTTTTTGAAAGACGACGCCTACAAAATGAATTGAAAATCCATTTGAATCTAACAAAAGATCATTTTATTGAATTTTATAAAAGTGAGTATTTGAAACCAACTGACGCGGCTAAAGAAGAAGTCAGGTCGCGTTCAGGGTCTATTCCTATTCCTATTTCATCCCCCTCTGCTCCTAGAAAAAGAACAGAGAGTGAGCAGAGGGCATTTTCTGCAAAGCCAAGGGGAATGATGGCACTTAGTCAACAGGAAGATGGGGATTATTCTTTGAAACGTGAAGCACTTGATAGGGCCTTTAAATGTTGGTGGGAAAAGGATTATTGTGGTTTGCTTTATAGATAGAAACTGCATAGACAAGTAACTAGTGCATCCACATATACTCATCCACATATACCCATCCACATAGGCGTCAGATTCTCTGGCGCTTTTTTTACGCTCAAAAAAGGAGAATACTATGACAGCAACAGAAAGTGCGATGACATCAAATATATTAACAGCCGAACAGGTAGAGGCTTTGCTTGAACAAGCTGCGCGTGAGCGAGAGCGATTATCCCAAGAGAATTTGCCACGTTGGTATTATCCTCATTTCACTAAAGGGTGATAGGGGCTGTTTGCTGTTTAATTTTTTCATTTGTCATCACGAGGAGTCGAAGACGACGTGGTGATCTTGTTGCTTCATGCACCCTGAGATTGCCGCGCCCTTCCAGGGCTCGCAATGACAAAAAAGGAGAGGATGACAGGGAAAAGTAAAACGAAAGGGAAAACATGGAAACAGAATTGATCATCGAAGGTTGCAATTTCCCGCCATTGTCGGCACGCGGGTGCAATCAAGAACTAACGGTCGTTGAACAAGGTACATTCAGACGGACAGTAAATGGAGATCTTGCCTACCTTGGGCCAGAAAATCATAAATATCGATCGGTCATTACATGCGAGGATAAGGTGACGCTGGTTAACGAAGGTGCATTGGCTCGCGGATCGATGGTGCGTATTGGGTGTTTGCAGCGTTTGTGGCAGCAGGGAAATGGCCGCGTGGTGTTGGAACGCGAAGCTGTGGCGGGGTCTATTGCAGCGATGGATGCAGCCCAAAACCCTGTGGTTGTGGACGTAATTGATTCGAAAACAGTAAATGTTGTGAGTGACGCTAATGTCTTTGTTAGCTATCGTCCGTGGCTTTCCATGCGCGTGATTTCATTGACCTTGCGTACGGATGAGTGGGGGTTAAAGGCGGGGTGGCGGTTGGAGCTGGAAGAAATATAATTTTTTTATCGCTCCCCCTTGATATTGAAATAATAATACCCATATTAGAAATGTTAGATTAATATATTGTGGGAAAATTTCTTTATGCGTATGTCAAAAATCTTCAGCTTGTTATTTATATTGACTATGATATCGCCTTGTTTTTCAGTAGATCGTATTTCTGATATTGATAGTCAAAATATTAATAATTATTCCAAAAACGTGAAGGAATACAGAAAGCGTAAAATTGATGACATGGATGAGATGTTGAAAATTAATGCTAAGAGGGTGGGCGTAGATGACTCTCAGACTGATGAAGAAGATTCTGATATTGCAGACCTTAGTCCGGCAACAATTGCCTTAAGCCCAAGTGATTTTGATGTTCATTCTCAGTTACCAAATGTTATGACTGAGTTAGATAAAAAGAGGCAACCGTAGTAATTCCTGCTGTGGATGGAGAAGACGAGCTTGAATTAACGGGGCTGTTTGAGAAAGTTTCGTTAGGTTCTCCAGATTTTGAGTCATTGGCTTCTGCTGTCTCTGAGCAATCTGGGCGTAATTTTTCATTGCCTTTCGCGTTGGGTGATGAAGATTAAGCGATTTATTTTGTAACTACCAACTACCCGTGTCATCCACGGGCTTGACCCCATAAGCGCTAACCTAAGGAGTGATATTTTTCCATTTGAGGTTTTCTTTTACGGGAGGCCTCAGACAAAGATCTGCATATTTTTCCCCAATTAGTGATAGTTGTGTTGAGAGGA
>CAIOTO010000137.1 GCA_903861255.1 uncultured Alphaproteobacteria bacterium
ATGGTTGAAATATGCTTTAAAATTCAACTTGCAGAAATAGTTCGCTTTGTTTTAAATTTTTTAATAATTTGGTAATAAAAAAACGATCTGGCTCTTCTTTTTTTTATTGTGTATAAATTCTGCTAGTGCACAAATGTGGTTGTTATGCCATACATACAATGAACAATGGAATTGTTAAAATATGCAGATTGAAGAAACAACAGCTAAAACATTGCCTGTGGAAAGCGCGTCTATTGATCCACAATTTGGACTTATTGAATGGATTATTCAAGAAAACAGAATTATTTTATGTCCTTACCTATCTGAAATTATAGCACTTAAAACAAATGATATTAACCAGACTTATACAGAATGGACGCAACTTGATCATCCAGACGATGTAGCAGCAGTAAATACGCTACGTGCCGATATTCTGTCAGGGAAAACAACCTATATCCTCTATGAAAGTCGTAAAATGTGTCGTGATGGACAATGGCGATGGTTTAGGGTCCGTGGAAAGATCATTGAAGTTGATAAATTAGGTAAGCCAGTACGTTCTATTACTGTCTGCACAGAGATTTCTAAGTTCAAAGAACGCGAAGCTAGTCGCAGCGAACTTGATACTATGCTGTCTTTTTTTATAAAACAGGTACCTGTGCCTGTTGCGATGTTTGATACGAATATGTGTTACAAATTCATAAGTGAGGAATGGAGTAAAGCCTTTGCAAATGACAAAAGTCATGGATTCATTGGACAATCACACTACGACATTTTTCCCGATATCCCTGAAGTCTGGCGTAAACGACATCAGGCTGCTATGCGCGGGGAAGTACAAATATATTTAGATGAGAAAGCAACTCACGTTTCAGAAAAACCTATATGGGTGGAAGGAACAATGCATCCATGGTATGCCTTAGATGGATCCACAGGCGGGATATTTGTATATTCTAAAATTGTTACAGAACGGGTGGAGGCTCAAAAAAAGCTTAAAGCAATAGTTAAAAATTTAAGTCGATCAAACAAAGCACTTGAACGTTTCGCACATGTTTGTTCACATGATTTAAAAGAACCATTACGGAGCGTATCAAATTTTATTCATCTCTTATTTAATGCAAGCTCCGAACATTTCACTGAAGAATCCATGCTTTACATGCGGCATATACTTAAAGGTATTGATCGTATGGATATACTTATTAAAGAAATATTGGAATATTCTAAAATTGTAGGTCAATACTCATGCGAACGAATCCCCTTAGATATTAATAGTATTGTTCATAAAATCAGAGATACATTTGAATACCGTTTTTCAGAACTTGGGGCGCGTTTGGAGATAGGTCATTTACCAACAATTTTGGGTGAGCCAACACAAATTACCCAACTCTTTAGTAATCTAATTTCAAACTCGATTAAGTTTCATTCGGAAAAACCGCTTATTATTAATATATTTTGTGTTGAGCGCGATCTTGTTTGGGAGTTTCATATACGTGACAACGGCATAGGAATCGAAAAAGAATATCATAAAAGTATATTCACGATGTTCAAACGCCTCCACAGTAAAAATCAATACGAGGGTTCTGGTATTGGACTCTCAATCTGCCAAAAAATTGTCCATGAACATCTTGGTGAAATTTACGTCGAATCACCACCTGATGGAGGTAGTGAGTTTATATTCACATTTCCAAAAACATAAAACTAAAAATGCAACTACCACCCGCCCCGTGTCATCCCCGGACTCGATCTGGGGATCTAAAAAGATGCAAACCAAATACATGAAGTAACGTACTTAAGCTAAAAACAATACCCGTCCTTAACCACAGAGATCCTCGTGTCAAGCACGAGGATGACAGTTTTAGGGGTGGCATTTAAAAAAAATAATTTCAGATAGAAAACATATATTGCAGGAAGCAAAACTATGAAATCACAGATATTTACGTTCGCACGTAAATTATGAGACACTTAACTAAAGGTTGACAGAAAAGATGCCATGTACGCCCCTATAAACTTCGGCTCATGAGCGTAATAATGAAGTCGCAATGACAAGTCAACCATTTCTAGACTTCG
>CAIOTO010000138.1 GCA_903861255.1 uncultured Alphaproteobacteria bacterium
AAATGCTAGAGCACTAATCTAAAAAACTTCTCAAAAAAACAATTGATTTTTCCATCAAATAACAGTAGAAATAGTACTTATTGTGGCGGGTGTAGCTCAGTTGGTTAGAGCGCTAGGTTGTGGTTCTAGAGGTCGCCGGTTCGATCCCGGTCATTCGCCCCACTTTTTTTTATATTTCCGGAAATAATTTAGTAATGATCCTTTCATGTAATGATATCCACCGCGTTTATCAACAAGGGGATTCACCCTTACATATTCTTAAAGGCATCAATTTTGACCTTAACGCCGGCGAAATAGTTGCGCTTGTTGGCGCAAGCGGTTCTGGAAAATCAACATTTCTGCACGTAGCGGGTCTTTTAGAAAAACCTTCTTCAGGTGATGTCATCATCAATGGTAAAAACGTCAGCGCTTTATCTGATACTGATTTAACAGGCTTAAGGCGCACACACATAGGGTTTATCTATCAATTTCACCATCTTTTGCCTGAATTCAGCGCACTTGAAAATGTCATGATGCCACTTCTTATGACAGGAATGGCAAAAAAACAAGCACAGGAAAAAGCTGAAACTTTGCTTGCTAAAATGGGACTAACACATCGACTTACACATTCTCCTAAAAAATTATCAGGAGGAGAACAACAACGCGTTGCCATTGCGCGTGCACTCGTGCGTGACCCTATGATTCTTTTGGCGGATGAGCCCACGGGCAACCTCGACAACGAAACAGCCGATATTGTGTTTGCAGAACTCATGAATATGATTCGCAATCAAAATCTTGCTGCCGTGATTGCCACACACGATTTAGCACTAGCGCGAAAAATGGATCGTATCGTACACTTACGTAACGGCATCGTGGAAGAGGTCACGCATACGATATGAGTCTATTTAAGGCAGCAACAACGGTCGGCGGATGGACAGCCATAAGTCGCATCTTGGGCATGTTGCGTGAAATGTTGATGTCCCACTATATGGGCGCCAGCATTGTCAGCGACGCATTTGTGGTCGCCTTTAAATTCCCTAACTTCTTTCGTCGTTTCTTTGCTGAAGGCGCCCTTAATGCCGCCTTTGTTCCCCAGTTTGCTGGAAAACTCGCTGAAGAAGGTACTGAGTCTGCCAAAAAGATGGCCACCGACGTTTTTTCAATCATGGCTTGGTTCTTATTTGGTTTTGTGCTTTTAATAGAGCTCCTCACGCCATACGTTATCCCTGTCATTGCACCTGGTTTTTCTGGCACGCCAGAGCGCGTCGAGCTTGCCATAACATTTACGCGTATCACGTTTCCTTACATCTTATGCATGTCACTAACTGCTTTATTAGCAGGCGTTCTTAATTCTGTCGATCGATTCTGGGCGGCCTCAGCAGCACCAATATTACTCAACATTGCAATGATTTTTTCACTTTTAATGATTCCGTACACAACGATTTCATCAGGAGTACTATTGTCCTCCGCCGTTTTTATCGCCGGCATTTTACAACTTGCTTGGCTCTATTGGTCATGCATGCGGCAAGGACTTGCGCTTCCACTTCACCTACCACGCGTTACCGATGATGTGCGTAATGTTATGCGGAAAATGCTCCCCGGAATGGTTGGCGCAGGTGTTATGCAAATCAACTTGCTGATCAGCCAACAATTCGCTTCATTTTTGCCAATTGGTTCAATGACATACCTCTATTACGCAGATCGCCTCTACCAGTTACCTATGTCAATTTTTGGCGTTGCGATTGGAACGGCTTTACTGCCTGGCCTTAGTAAACTTTGGCGTGCACACGACACCGATAAAGCACTTCACTTACAAAACAAAGCACTTACATTTGCCCTGTTCATGAATATGCCTGCCGCTGTTGGCTTAATCGTCTTAAGCCAACCACTTATTGCATTGCTGTTTGGTCATGGAAAATTTTCTGATACCGATGTTATGCAAACAGCCCCTGCCCTGGCTGCCTTTGCCACTGGCTTGCCGGCTTATGTTGCCGCAAAAGTATTCACCACAACGTTTTTTGCACGAAACGATACAAAAACACCGGTTAAGGTCGCAAGTTTTTCCATTTTAGGGAACATTATCTTAAATTTTTGCCTCATGCCATTTTTTCAGCATGTGGGGCTAGCACTTGCAACATCTATTTCAGCCTACGGCCAAGTGATTGCGCTTGGGATTTTGCTACACAAACGTGGATTATTTCATCTCACGAAAGATTTAATCAGTTTTGGCGTCAAGATCACTGGTCTTAGCATCATCATGGGACTGCTGATTTACTATCTACCCGAAATTATGAGCTACCTCTATATCCCAGCCTTTCTAAGACGTTATCGAGATATTACGTTTGTCTTGGGCGGCTGTGCTATTGGTGTATGCTTTTATATGGCATCCAGCTATTTAGCAGGGACGATAAGAGAGATGCGGGGATAGCTGGCGTAACTAATCACACAAATAATGTTCATTCAAATATGACTTTATTGTTTTTATCCACCCGGCGGCACTTCCTTTTCGTAGTTGAGCACCATGTGGAACGTCGTGAGTAATAGCAACAAACTCATCTGTGAACCTTGATTTAAATGAAAATACAAATTTCTCATTACGT
>CAIOTO010000139.1 GCA_903861255.1 uncultured Alphaproteobacteria bacterium
CATTTATCAGCAAAAGTTGGCAGAAAAATATTAGCTCACACTATTTGCTTCATGTTTAACACAATCGTAAATCCTGAAAGACCTTTGGCTTTAGAATTGTTGATTAACTAGAGAAACTTGCACACTGCGTTAACTACAACTGCCGGCTGCACAACAGCAGATTTTTCCGTTCCATCGCCAAGATAAACATCAACAAAACCTGTTGAAGCAGCATTCGCGACCACAATTCCACACACAAGCAGCATTGTCAGCTTACACAAAAAATTCATACGACTATTGCCTTGAAAAAGATTTCTAGATACGTTTCTTAGCTTTATCCCATAATTCAAGCATGAATTCAAACGATTGTCCAGAAAGCGAATCTAATCCATGCTCGGCAGCAACTGCTTTTAACGCAGCCATTCGTCCCTTAAATTTCTGATTAATGATCGCAATTGTTTCATTCACATCAAAGCCTGAATACATGCACAATGATATCACTGCATGTAGTAAATCGCTGATTTCCTCCTGAACACGCGCGGGCAATTCACCTTTTTGCACAGCATCTTTGATTTCGGCACATTCGCTGATAATTTGATCAAGGATCATGTCTTGATTTGGCCAATCAAAACCAAATGCAACAGCGTCTTTTTCAAGAGCAATAAGTGTTTTAAGTGAATCATTATTGCCAAGTTTTTGAGTGCGTAACGCGTGCCGACCACCCTCGAATTCAGTCGACAGGAACGCATCAACACATGCAATGGCTGCATCGACTGTGACAATACGCGCCCCTAAACAAAGCACATTCGCATCATTGTGCGCACGGGCAAGTTGCGATTCCTCAGCAGATTGGCAAAGCGCTGCGCGAATATGAGAAAATCTGTTGGCAGCAATACTCATGCCAGTACCTGTGCCGCAAATAAGAATACCGTATGCTGATGGATCTGCAAAAAGCTGCCTTGCCACCTTCTGCGCATAGTCAGGATAATCTACAGAATCAGTGGATACAGTTCCTTCGTCCGTTACTGCACGGCCGATGACGGCAAGATGCTGTATTAATGCAGCTTTTAATTCTATGCCTGCATGATCTGATGCAATGTAAATCATACCACCTCACTTATCATCCTCGCGACTCGCCACGGCCGTAGCCCGAGGGCGGAGCCGGGAGGCGGGGATCCAGAAATTTGTTTATCAATCATAGTTATACATAACAGCCATGGATTCCCTCCTTCGAGGGAATGACAGTGGCCATCACACACTTTCCTCAAACTGCATCGTTTCAACAACATCCGCCAATTCATGCAGCACCGTTGTCAACAGCAACTCATCATCACCTTGCGCCATTAGACGCACTAATGGCTCAGTCCCTGAGGGACGCACCAACAAACGACCCGTTAAACCTAACGCAGTCTCAGCGCGACCAATCGCTTTTGATAACGCTGGGTCATCAAAGTTAAGTGGCTTTTTAAGGCGAATATTATGCAATTTTTGCGGAACAGGCGTAAAAACACTCAACAATTGGCTGGCTTTTTGTTTTGTTTCTTGAATGAGACTTAAGATTTGAAGCGCCGCAATTAGCCCGTCACCTGTCGTGCAATAATCATTTAAGACCACATGCCCTGACTGTTCGCCGCCAACATTGCAACCCTTTTCATGCATCATTGTTGAAACATTTCTGTCCCCAACAGCCGCCCTGAATAACGTCAATCCTTTGCTTTCAAGGAAACGCTCAAACCCAAGATTTGACATCGTCGTCGCCACAACACCATTTCCACGCAGCATTCCACGTGCATGCCAACGTTGTGCAATGGCGGCCATCAACTGATCACCATCAACCACAACACCCTTTTCATCCACTAAAATCACACGGTCAGCATCACCATCAAGTGCTATTCCAATATCTGCTTCGTGTTCAAGTACCTTTGAGACCAAATATTCTGGATGTGTCGCGCCACAGTTAGCATTAATGTTATCACCTTGTGGGTCGTCCCCAATAGCAATCACTTCAGCGCCCAATTCCCACAAAACGCGCGGCGCCACCTTATATGCAGCACCATTCGCTGTATCCACCACGATCCGCAAACCATCAAGCCGCTGTCCACGTGGGAACGTTGCTTTTGCAAATTCAATATAGCGCCCAAGTGCGTCGTCCAAACGTTTTGCTTTTCCAAACGCTGTTGCTGGCGGTAGTGCCGGAGGAGTCTTAACGTAAGCCTCGATTGCTTTTTCGTCTTTTGATGTAATTTTTTGGCCATCGCTTTTAAAGAACTTAATCCCATTATCCGTGTAAGGATTATGCGATGCTGAAATCATCACGCCTAAATCCGCGCGAAGCGATCGCGTCAGCACAGCAATACCTGGTGTTGGAATTGGTCCTAGCAGAATCACATCAATACCCATCGTCACAAAACCTGCCACAAGCGCTGATTCCACCATATATCCTGATAAACGCGTATCCTTACCAATCACAACCGTGAACTTAGGGTGCCCTGCCCTAAGCCCTTCGCACGAATCAATAAAATGCTTACCTGTCGCAATCGCCAGCTTTAAAACACCATCTGGGGTCATCGGCCATTGATTCGCCTCACCGCGCACACCATCTGTTCCAAACATTTTCTTTGGCATATGTTTCAACTTTTCTTTCTGTTGCCTGTCTTATAGCTAGTTCATTATAAAATGATTACATCGTCAACTATCGGAATCTGCGATACGCATTGGCTTTAGCCAACTTACGTTTCTGGATCCTCAGTTTCCTTGTACTCAATTTACACGTGAGACGCTATATATAGGCGCATACCATTAATAAATAACACGAATTGGATTATTTTATGCGAATCTTTTTTTATTGACTACTTTATAATCATTCTTGGATGGAAAAATATACCCATAGGTTGGTTTAGGATGGGTACAACAAAGCGAAGGTAATAAACATGCTTGCAATTGGTCTGATGAGTGGCACATCAATGGATGGTGTCGACGCTGCTTTGCTTGAACTCAGTGATGAGGGAGCAATCTTAGCCGACCTTGGTCATGCGACGCTTGATTATACACGTGAAACTAAATTATTGCTGAAAGCGATGGAATCCTCTGTTCGCAACGCCAAGGGTGATTTAACGTTGGCGCGCGCAGACTTTGCCAAAAATGTCGTTTCTAGATGGCCACGTCCTCAGCAAGGACTCGCCATGGCAGATGTAAACCTTGATGATGCCATCCGCCAGTCAACAGATTTGCATATTGAATGTGTCAAGCGACTCCTTCAAAAGACTGGACGCCAAGCACACGACATCACCATTATCGGCTATCATGGCCAAACGGTTTACCATAACCCCACTGATAAAATCACACTCTCCCTTGGTCATCCACAACACATGGCTGACCAATTGGGCATTAACGTCATTAATGATTTTAGGCGCGAAGATGTTGCCGCTGGCGGACAGGGTGCGCCGTTTGCTCCGCTATATCATCATGCGTTAGCGTGCCGTGACAACACTATTCCTATAGGTATTATTAATTGCGGCGGCATTGCAAACGTTACAATTATCCCCAGTGAAAATGAATCTGATATGATTGCTTTTGATACAGGGCCTGGGAATGGGTTGATTGATTTATGTGTGCGGCAGCGAACGAATGGGCTTGAATCTATGGATCGCGATGGCGCTTATGGTCGGCAAGGCATTGTAAATGAAGATGCACTTGCTGCGCTGTATAACGCGTCGCTGGTAAAAGAGGGTCAGAATTATTTATGGCAGTTGCCGCCAAAATCACTTGATATTGGTGACATGCAACTTGTGCCTGAAACTGCAGCATTAAATATCAATGATGCGTGCGCAACGCTTGAGACATTCACGGCAACAACAATTGTTGATGGTATTCGATTAGTGTCAGACCGAATGGTGCTGCCAAAACGTTGGGTGTTATGTGGTGGTGGCTGGAAAAATCCTGTCATTCGAAGTGTGTTTGAGGATGAATTACGTAACCATCTTGGGGACGATGTGATTGTACAAACTGCCGATGATGCCGGGTGGAATAGCCAAGCCATGGAGGCACAAATTTTTGCTTATCTTGCGGTGCGCAGTCTGCAAGGAAAGTCGCTTAGTTTACCGAACACAACCGGTGTGCCACAGCCGCTTACGGGTGGCACATTTTACGAGGCATCTTAATGCGCATGGTTATGCCCGTGACTGCCTTGTGCATTGCCAAAAAGCATTGGTAGTAATGTCGTCATGATGTCGCCGGCATTGCGCGCAGAATCATAATTAAATTTTTTCGATTTTGTGTCATACGATACCTGGATTTTCAATTGGTTATTGTCCATTTTTTCGCCAAATGCCGTTAATGCTGTATCCGCAAATTGTCTGTTTGTTTTTAAATCGCCAAAGAGGTTTGAATCTTTAAACATTTTTTGACAACGCACAAAGATGGCCTCAATATCATCAATAATCGCTTTGCTGTTTTTCAAAACAAGCCTTGCCGTAATAGAACCGTCAATATATGCATCAAGTTCTTGGTCCGTGAATGCATCAAGTTGTTTAATCACGCTCCAAAGGGCATTTTTCTTAAATGGAAGTTCCAAGATTAGCTGCGCGCCATGTTGAGCGATCGTGTAGCCAAATCCTAATTTTGTATTGACATGTGTATCATTAAATGTGACATCAAGATCGATGGTTTTTTTAATAGGATTATGACTTTCAATCATAGGCAACAAAGACA
>CAIOTO010000140.1 GCA_903861255.1 uncultured Alphaproteobacteria bacterium
AATCCATTTTTCACACGATCTGTGCTTGAGCATTTTTTGCAATTTACTGACATAGCTTGTCTCCTGAAAAGTTTCCTTTTCAGAATAGCACATTATCAACCTTTAGTTAAGTGTCTCTATATTTCAAGCGCTTTGAAGACATTACAAATAAACTTAAAGCCGAACATCCAACTGAAATAGCTGACCTTAATGAAGAAAAGATTTCTAAGCTTATTAAGACTCGTATAAAACTTTATAAAAAATCTGTAAAGGACTTGCAAGAAAATCAGAAAGTTAATGCACTGACGGATCCTCATTATACTCATTTTGTGTACGTACTTAATAAACGTGCAGAAATGTATGAACTTGCAAAAGATATTTTAGTAAGATCACGTACCCTAGAAGCTGAGCAAAGGAGAGCTAGCAGGAACAATTTGTATGTATTACTTTCAGTTCATATGCAATGTGTAAAACATGAAGAATCACTGGAAGGATTTTATATCAACCCAATTATCGAATTTCTAGAAAGCGATCATTCAGCAGAAGGAAAAATTTTTCCAGAAGCAAAAATATTTACCGACATCATTTCTGTAAAATATGAAAATTCAAAAATAAAGTATGACATTGAGTTCAAAGACGATCTGCATGAAAGATGGACGCTACAGCAAGCTAGATTGATGTCTATCGAGAATGGAGATCTTTCAAAAAGCGCTGAAAGTATTGCTAGTACTTATGAACGTTTCACAGATTCATTCAAAGCATTACTTGACGATAGCCTACAGCTGTCAACGCTGTTCGAAATGTTCAAGCCATATATTGCGCAATATAAAAAGGAAGTTACGAAACAATTAAATATTATTGAAATGTCGATTAACAAAGAAATACCTTCTACCCCACAAAAGAAGAAAAAAAAGAGAAGCAAGAAAGCTGCTGGCCAACCACCTTCCACAGATCAAGGGGGTATTAAGACATCCACTGACACCTCTGACTCAATTCCAAGGACACAAGAAGATGATGAAGGTAAATCAAATGACGAGATAGATGAGCACGTTAATGTAGGCACAACGGCTGAAAAAAGCGTTGATGAAACAATAGGTATTTCACACCGTAGTGTCAGCACAGCACCAGTCATTAACCTCTGAACAAGCTGATGCTACGGAACAAAATGAAGGTCGCATAAAAACTAAGAAAGAACCTAAAGCAGACGAATTCATCAAAAATGAGCAGCCGACACGTTCTGAGCAAATGAGACTAGATAGGGAACGACAAAAAGCCGTGAAAGCTAAAGTTGCCCATCAGCAAAAAGTTGAAAAGGAAAAGAAAGACGCGGAACTGGCTGTGTTTGCTGAAAGAAAAAGGCTAGCTAACCTTGCTAAACAAGAAGAACGTGAAAGACAAGCTAAATTGGCAGCAAAGGGACTTGCACCACAAGGTAAATCTACTACTCAATTAGCAAAAGAAGAATCTAAAAAAACTGCTGAGCAAGCTACCGGTACTACATCAGGTATGGATAAACAGCCTTTTGTTTTTAACACGAACGCACCTGAATTCACACCAAAAAGTAAGATCGTTACATTGCCAAGCGCAATGGAAGAGCAAGATTCAGATGAATATGAATCAACCAACGGCGATGATCTAGGTGATGAACAAGAATATGTAGGTGGAAATCTTTCAGTACCCCCACTCTATGGACAAGCTTATTATCCAAATTATGCGGCCTGGCTAGCTCAGCAACAGGCTTGGTAGCAATACTATGCTTCTTTGGGGTACCAAATGATTCCTTATGGTTATCCTATGCAACCACCACATTGACTAAACGTCCAGGAACAACAATCACATTCTTAATTGTAACTCCGTCAAAATATGATTGAATTCCTGGCAGCGCAAGTGCCATTTCACGCATCGTATCTTTCGTTGCCTCGGGTTCAACTGAAAACGTGCCACGTAGCTTACCATTTATCTGAACGGCTATGGTGATTTCACTCACCCTTGATAGTTCTGGGTCAGGCGTCGGCATACGTGTTGAATCAATCGACGCGCCCATTAAACGTTCATACAGCTCATACCCCATATGTGGGGCAATCGGTGCAAGCATGAGTAGAAAGAATGAAAATGCTTCTTTAAGCGCGGCGCTTGATGCTGTTGCAGCAACGTCTTCTAATGTACGGCAAAGCTCACGATGAAACGCGATAGCCTTGTTAAACGCATTGCGTTCATATGCATCTATAAGCTTAGCAAGATACTGATGTGCAGACTTAAGCAGTGCAGCGTTTACCACGTCGTCCCCTGCCCTGTTTTCAGAGATAGCATCCATCAATTGATCAGATAGACGTGTCACGCGGTTTAAATAACGCCAGCAGCCATCTAAAGCCTCCGTATTCCAATCAAAATCTTTTTCTGGGGGCGTATCTGACAATACAAACAAACGCGCCACATCCGCGCCATATGAATTAAGAATTTCAAGAGGATCAATCAAGTTCTTTTTAGATTTGCTCATTTTTTCAGAGCGACCAAGAACGGCTTTTTTCCCTGTTGCCTCAACAATCAATTGGCCTTTATCATTTTTCACAACTTCTTCTGGATAAAGCCATTGATCGTTTTCATCTTTATAGGTTTCGTGGCAAACCATCCCTTGCGTTAGCAAATTCGTGAACGGCTCATCAAACGTTACGTAGCCTAAATCACGAAATGCCTTTGTGAAAAAGCGCGCATAAAGTAAGTGCAAAACGGCATGTTCAACGCCGCCAATGTACCAATCGACGGGCGCCCATTGTGCGACCTCTTGCTTATCAAATGGTGCATCCATATTCTTTGGTGAACAGTAACGCAAGAAATACCAAGACGAATCAAAAAACGTATCAAGCGTATCTGTTTCACGGCGTGCAGGCTTACCGCACGACGGGCATGCCACTTGCTTCCATGTTGGGTGATGTTCAAGCGGATTTCCTGGTTTATCAAACGTAACATCCTCTGGCAATATAACGGGTAAATCAGCCGTTGGTACGGGCACAACACCGCAGTCATCACAATGAATAACCGGAATAGGACAACCCCAATAGCGCTGACGTGACACAAGCCAATCGCGCAAACGGAAGGTTACTTTACGCTCACCTTTCTTTAAATCTTCAAGCTTTTGAATGGCGGCCGCTTTCGCATCTGTTGTCGATAAACCATCTAAGAAGTCAGAATCCATAATCACCCCGTCACCCAAATACGGTAATGGTGAATCTACTGCATCTTTTACAACACGTGGAATCGATAAATTATATTTTGTCGCAAATTCAAAGTCGCGTTCATCATGCGCAGGACAACCAAATACAGCACCTGTGCCATAATCCATCAACACGAAGTTTGCGACATAAACAGGAACTGTACGCGTATCGTCAAATGGATGCTGAACTCGAAGTCCTGTATCACAACCTTTTTTCTCGACAGTGCTAATTGCCTCTTCAGTTGCAATCATCTGCTGGCATTCTTTTATGAATGCATCAAGTGCGGAATTTTCTTTGGCAAGACGTTCAGCCAATGGATGGGCAGGTGCAATTGCTACAAATGATGCGCCATACAATGTGTCAGGACGCGTTGTGAAGATCGTAACAGTTTCATCTTGACCTTGAACCCTAAAATGAACAAGGGCACCTTCAGAACGACCAATCCAGTTTTCTTGCATTTTTACGACTTTTTCTGGCCAGCCAGTAAGTGTGCTTAAATCATCAAGCAACTCTTGTGCATAATCAGTGATTTTAAGTGACCATTGATTGAGACGACGTTTTTCAACAAGTGCATTTGATCGCCAACCGCGACCATTAATAACCTGCTCATTCGCAAGGACTGAATTATCAATTGGGTCCCAGTTTACCCACGAATCTTTACGCTCGAGCAATCCTTTTTCATAAAATTCCAAAAACAATTTTTGCTGCTGGCCATAATAATCAGGCTTACATGTTGCAATTTCGCGATCCCAATTATATGAAAAACCGAGCGCTAATAATTGGCGGCGCATCTCGGCCATATTTTCGACTGTCCATGCACTTGGATGAACCTTATTTTGAATAGCAGCATTTTCAGCCGGCAGTCCAAACGCATCCCAGCCCATTGGGTGCAATACAGAGAAACCTTGCAAACGCTTAAAACGTGCAATCGCATCACCAATTGCATAATTGCGAACGTGTCCCATATGCAGCTTACCGGATGGGTACGGAAGCATCTCTAGGATATAGGTATATTTATCACCTTGTGTTTCTGCATTTGCGCTGCTTTTTGTTTGTTCCCAGTGCGCTTGCCATTTTGATTCAATAGCTTTAAATGCATATCCACTCATGTGATGTGACCCTTTTATTGGTGATAATAATTATGATTTACTTTGCAAACGCAAATTACGCGCCTTAGTTAGAATGATATTTTCTAAATTCGATGCCGTCAAGGAATCAGACTCGTCTGCATTCAGCCACTGCGCTCCACGAAGTGTTTGCTTTTGCACAACGGCTTGAATTGCCTCAACACGTAGCTCTAAACCACGAATATAAATTGTTACCTTGATACGTTCATTTGGCTTTTGACTTTCAGAATACCAATCCGTCACAATCACGCCGCCATTTGCATCGGTTGACACAAGTGGCATAAACTTAATAGCCTCAAGTGACGCTTGCCATAGGTATGCATTAACGGAAACGCCGCCACCATTACCATCAGATGACCTTTTCTTTCGATCACCACCAAACACCAGCGTTTCATCACCAAGAATTGAACCAAAAGTAAATTTGCGACGATCTTCGCTATCCATTGGCGCCTGTTCATCTGGCGCATTTTTATCACGATATTTGCTGCATCCAACTAATAGAGCCGACATGCTGACAACAAGCATAAGTTTTTTAATTGACATTTTTATACATTCCGATTAAAGGGATTATCCTTACTTTTATATAGTGTTTTTTTGCAACAATCAACAAACAAGTAAGGATTGCTCACGATAGTGATTATTAAAATGAAACCTTCGTACCCAAAATCAAAACAGCCCCTGCGTTATTACCTACAGCCATTTGACTTGCACCTTGTGCATTGTAGTAGCCTTGTGCCGCATCCATTTGCGTTTTATTCGTTTTTGTACTTAAGTAATTCACTTCACCAAAGAATTTCAAACCTTCTAATGCTTTAAAATCTAGCGTCGCTGTAACAGCATCCATATGCGCACTTTGTGTCGCATCCGTCTTACGATCGGTCCTAAAATAACCAATAGCCGCTTGATACGCACCAAAGCTATAACGCGTTGCAGCGTTCCACGATGTACCTGAATTGCCAAGATGTGAATTCAATCCACTCGTCGCTATATAAAGCACATTCGGTGATTGATTTAAAAGCTCTTGCGTTGGCAAACGTGATTTTTTATTGTCAATCCAACCGGCGGCAAAATCCCAATCTGCGACACCAAGCATCGCTGAAAGTTGATACGATTTTGTTCTATTTAAGGCATATGTTTTTTTAGAATCACCTAAAACTAACCGTGCATGTTCATTAATTAAAATACCATTTAGCGTCAATGTATATGTATCTAATTTTTTAATGTACGAAAGGCCATACACAATATTCTTCAAACCGAGTGTAACAGGCTTGTCATCATCAGGATACATTCCAGCCTCTTCGTTTCCGAATCGTCCGGCGCCAAGTTTTGAATTATCCCGCGCCCCCTTGCCAACATGCGATGTATTTGGCGTATAGCTAACAGCAAACTGAAAGCCTTGGACTATCGGGGAAAACCAATTTAATTTGGTCGCAATATCTGGACTGCCAATTGGATTGGTCCCCATAATTACACCTTCAGAGAAATTATAAATATCAGGCACAGAGCCATAAATGCCACCTGTTCCGCCGATCAATGTATAAGCATTCACAGGCACTGAATCATCAACACCCTTTACAACACCAACTTGAATTGACCCCATGTTATTGTCATCAAATTCAACATAGTTACGATCAACAAGGGGATTTTGACCCGGCCTCGTTTTAAAATTCAAAATGTACTTATAGCCAAAATCATTCACAGATTTTCCGTCAACAGTAAGCCTTAAATCCGATGCTGAAATAGCGAAAGATGGGTCTGCGCCGCCCTTGCCATTTTGCTTTTGTTTTTGACTGGCGCCGAGACCAATAATACTTGTGAAGCCAGACATTTTAAGTGCTGGTGCTTTGGCCTCTGCACAGGCAGAAGGTGTTAACGCATAAATAGAAGCCCCCGCACAAAGGGCGATCAGTAATTGGTTTTTCATACATAACTCCAAAAAAAGTTTAAAAAAAAGGCGGGCTCTTTTGCCCGCCTAATCAAATCAAGTAATTTGTTACTAGAATGAAACTTTCGTTCCTAAGATTAAGACAGCACCGGAGTTATTGCTAATCGCATTTTGACTCTTTCCTACGCCATTATAATAATTTTGAGCAGCATCCATTTGTGATTTATTTGTCTTTGTTCGCAAGTAGTTCAATTCACCAAAGAATTTCAAACCTTCCAATGCCTTAAAATCAAGTGTTGTAGAGACCGTATCCATACATGCACGTTGTGTTGCATCGGTTTTTCGGTCCGTGCGGAAATAACCAATAGCCGCTTGATAAGCACCAAAGCTATAGCGTGTACCCATGTTCCATGATTGACCTGAGTTTCCTAAGTAGTAACCAGAATTGGAAGCTAAATATGATACAGTTTGTGGTTTAGCAGTCGTTTGAGCAACTATATCCGGTGAAGACAAAAGCTCAGCTGTTGGCAAACGTGATTTTTTGTTATCAAGCCAGCTTGCTGTGAAATCCCATTGCTTAACACTTAACATACCTGATAATTTATATGAACCTGTTCTATTAAGCGCATACGATTTTTTTGAACCAGCAGAAGTATTAAGAACTATACGTGAATGCTCACTTACTGTTACAGCATTTAATGTTAATGTGTAGTCACCAAATGTGTTTGCATATGTAATGCCATACACAAAGTTCTTCAAACCATACGCAGTGTTTGCGCTATCTGGATACATAGCGCCTTTTTCATTTCCGGCATATAGGTTAGGGCCAACAGCTGAGTTATCGCGCGCACCTTTACCGTTATGTGATGTGTTTGGCGTATAACTAAGTGCAATTTGCAATGTACCTGCACCAGGCGCAATTGCTACCGTTGGTGAGAACCAGTTGAATTTCGTTGCAATATCGGTGCTACCAACAAGGTTAGTCCCCATAATCACGCCTTCAGAATAGTTGAAGCCACCAAATCCCATAACGCCACCAGTACCGCCAAGGATAGAATACGTATCAACAACCATAGAGTCATCCGGGCCTTTTACAACACCAACTTGAATTGAACCCCAATCATTGCTATCAAACTCAACATAATTTCTGTTTACAAGTGGGTCTTGCCCAGGAATTGTTTTAAAATTGATCACATACTTATAACCAAAATCGGTGATTGACTTTCCACCAACAGTCAAACGGAAATCCGAAGAAGCAACAGCAAAAGATGGATCTGTGCCGCCCTTACCGTTATCTTTTACAGTTTGATCTGCCGCGAGACCAATTATACTGGTAAAACCAGACATTTTTAATGCAGGCGCCTGGGCTTCAGCAAAAGCAGCAGACGACAATACGGTAACAGCTGAACTAGCCATTAGAATTTTTGTTAAGGTTTTTATCATTGGGATTCTCCAGATTATGCAAATTTTTAATTATTGTATGCCTACAACTTCCGTCATTAATGCATTTTTCAAAAGCAATATCAATTGGCAGGTTACTCTTTTGAAAATGAAACCATGTCAATTGTGTTGTGGAAAGCACAACAACGCAATGCAATTAGTAAATTTCTCTCATATTCACCCAATTGACAAACGCACAACACACTTTTGGATGCCACATTACCCAAAAACATCCAATTTAAAAAAGCTTAATGCACAATTTCCATATGTTCTAAAATCAAGGCAATTTGCTTTTTCAATGGTCAACAGCGCCGCATCGGCCTGCGATTCAATTACGATTAAGGTTTCTTTACTAATAAGGTTCTTCTGCGCTAAAGAAGAACCTAATTCAGACTCCAACCCTTTGCCATACGGCGGATCCATGAACACTAAATCAAATGGCTGCTCTGCTTTGCTGATTTTAAATGCATCAATCTCAATAGAGACCTGCCCCTCACATTTTAACTTCGCAACATTATTCTGTAAGATTCGCCGTGCACTTTGGTCTTTTTCAGCAAATGTCACATGCTTTGCACCGCGCGACAATGATTCTAATCCAAGTGCACCAGAACCCGCGAAAGCATCATATACATACAATCCATCAAATGAGCCAATACGACTAATAAGCATGCTAAATAAGGCTTCACGAACCCTATCCGTTGTGGGGCGAGTAATATTTTGCGGGGGCATCTCTAGCTGTCTACCCCCCCATTTACCAGCAATAATTCTCATATCAAAGACACTTGTCTATTGTTAAATTTTAGAAATCACACCGCTGGCAAGCAATATATCCTCAACTGCCTCCATCAAAGCATGCCCAGCAGTTATATGAACTTCCTGTACACGCCCCGTATCCATCGATGGAACCACAAATGCTAAATCACACAAGTCAAGCGCGGGCATGCCTGAGCACCCTAAAAAACCAACTGTTTTGATATTCATTTCACGTGCCTTTTGAAACGCTTTAATTACATTGGGTGATTTGCCAGATGTCGTGATGCCAAGCAACACATCCCCTGCCCGTCCTAACCCAGCTAATGGCCGTGCGAAAATATCGTCAAAGCCATAGTCGTTGCCACACGCTGTTACGCTGGATATATCTGTCGCAAGCGTTAACGCAGGCAATGAATCTCGGTTCACACTCGAGCGGAGCCGAATTAATAATTCAGCAGCAAGGTGCTGTGCGTCAGCCGCTGATCCGCCATTACCACATAAATATAAGCGTCCGCCCTTTGTTATTGAATCGGCAATCATGTCGGCTATATTAGATAGTGTATCAAGCAAATCTGCTTCCAAAACTTTTTGCTTTAAAGCAATTGATTCTTCAAACAATGTACGAATGTTATTTTTCTGTGCCATATGATTGATTACCTTATTAAAATTTAGGTTCATGATAGCGTGGAGACGACTAATTGCAATAAGAAATTCAATCTAACGCACCTACCAAAGCGAATTAAGCAGTTTTGTTGCGTCTAGGGTGTAGACTCAGAATAATATTTTTGATAGAGTACATGCTGATAATGTACATTTTTTTGGAGAAGAGTTATAGCACGATTGTCAGGAGATTCCCCTTCGACTCGCGAACAAAGTCGGCAGGATGGACCGCGTGTTAATCAGGAAATAACGGCGCCTCGCGTGCGTCTTGTTGACGCAGACGGCGAAATGGTTGGCGTTGTTACACGGCGTGAAGCGTTAGACCTTGCTATGGAAGCAAACCTCGACCTGGTGGAAGTTTCACCAAACGCGGAACCGCCTGTTTGTAAAATACTTGATAATGGAAAATACAAATACGAACTTCAAAAGAAAAAAAATGAAGCCAAAAAGAAACAAAAAATCATTGAAATAAAAGAAATTCAGATTAGACCAATGATTGACAGCAATGACTTTGAAGTCAAACGTCGTGCTGCTGAACGCTTTTTAAAAGAAGGCAACAAGGTAAAAGTAACGATGCGTTTTCGTGGACGTGAGATAAGCCACCAAGAAATTGGTATGGAAGTAATCAATCGTTTCAAAGATACTTTTGAAGAACTTGCAAAAGTTGAGACTGCTCCACGTTTCGAAGGCAAACAAATGCTTATGATTCTCGCACCAAAAGTGTAGAATCATTTACTATTAACTATAACTTTATATGAGAAAGAACGAGTATGGCTGTACTTTTAACCTTACATATTATTATTACGCTATCTATGATTGGCGTTATTCTGCTGCAAAAAAGTGATGGTGGCTCTGCACTAATGGGCGGCGGAAGTTCATCAAGCATGTTTTCTGCGCGTGGAGTTGCGAACCTTTTAACACATGCAACATCAATTTTAGCAGCGCTATTCATTGCAAATTGTATTTTAATGACTGCTCTATCAAATAAAGCAATTAAGAATGCATCTTCCGTTTTAGATGCACCGAAAACTGCACCGCAAACACCTAAAAAATAGTATTTTTATATGCCCTCTCGTTTTATATTCATTACCGGTGGTGTTACGTCCTCTCTTGGAAAAGGGCTCGCATCAGCGTGTCTTGCTGCTTTACTACAAGCACGTGGTTTTTCTGTTCTTTTACGTAAATTAGATCCTTATCTTAACGTTGATCCAGGCACAATGAGCCCCTACCAACATGGTGAAGTGTTTGTTACCGATGATGGAACAGAAGCTGATCTTGACTTAGGTCATTATGAACGGTTTTCGGGTGTTGCTGGAAAAGCAACAGATTATATAACGACTGGCAAAATCTATTCGACTGTTTTAGCAAAAGAGCGTCGTGGTGATTATCTTGGCGCAACCGTCCAGGTTATTCCGCACATCACAGATGAAATGAAGCGTTTTATCCTCAGCAATACTGAGGGCGCAGATTTTGTATTATGTGAAATTGGTGGCACTGTTGGTGACATAGAATGTCTTCCATATCTTGAAGCAATTAGGCAACTGAGAAATGATTTAGGCCGTGACCGGGTCATGTTCATTCACTTGACATTATTGCCATATATTCCAACAGCTGGTGAACTTAAAACAAAGCCAACACAGCATTCTGTAAAAGCACTACTAAGCGTTGGTATCCAAGCAGACTTACTTTTATGTCGTTGCGATCGTCCTATTCCTATGGAAGAAAAGCGTAAGCTAGCTTTGTTTTGCAATGTTAGTTCTGAGAATGTTATCGCTGCACTTGATGCTGATAATATTTACCGGGTCCCATTGCAATATCATGCAGAAGGCTTTGACGAACAAGTATGTCGTTACTTTGGGTTAAATGATGCGCCGGCAGATCTTGAAAAATGGAAAAAAGTATGTGCCTCAATCGATACAGTTTCCGGCGTTGTACGCATTGCTATTGTTGGTAAGTATGTCCAGCTCCTCGATGCCTATAAATCATTGATACAAGCACTTATGCATGGTGGCATGGCGAATCGTTTAAAAGTTGAGCTATCATTTATTGATTCTGAAAAAGAACCGGATATCGAAGCAGCACTTGCTAATGTCGATGGCATTGTTATTCCTGGTGGTTTTGGTGAACGTGGCGTTGCTGGAAAATTACAAGCGATAACAATTGCCCGCACAAAAAAGATTCCAACATTAGGAATTTGTTTTGGAATGCAACTGACAGTTATCGAGGCCTGCAGAAACTTACTCCATATAGAAAATGCATCTAGTACTGAATTCGGATTAACAGACGAACCTATCGTTGGATTGATGACTGAATGGATGGACGAACAAGGCATTCAAAAACGATGCGCTGGTGGCGATCTTGGTGGAACAATGCGTCTTGGCGCTTATCCATGCAATTTAAAATCAGGCTCCCTCGTTGAAAAGATGTACGCAACATCAGCTATTTCCGAACGACACCGTCATCGTTACGAGGTTAATACAGCCTATGAAGACAGACTTGAATCTGTAGGATTATCATTTTCTGGTTTTTCGCCAGATGGTACCCTGCCCGAAATTGTTGAATACAAGGATCACCCTTGGTATGTTGGCGTTCAATTCCATCCAGAATTAAAGTCACGACCATTTGCACCACATCCACTCTTCGTTGGCCTGTTAAAAGCAGCGTTTGACCATCAACAAAAATCGTAAACGGTGTCTGTACATTTCAGACACTATCTTGCATAATTAAGAAAACACAAGGTATTG
>CAIOTO010000141.1 GCA_903861255.1 uncultured Alphaproteobacteria bacterium
ATGGTCAGATAAGGATCCAACCTGGCGCATTTGTTGTCACGCATATATCGAAACAGGGTCTTGTTTCGATTCCCACTATCAATGAAGGTCTTGCATTCGAAGTCAATGATCGCACCTATGCGGTATGCTTTGTTGGGGTCGGAACAAATCCCCGACTGGAATATGATGGCGAACATGGGGATGCCTTTGGTTTATGGTCACATGATAATGGGCATTATAGTGCCAATTTCCCTTGGGTAAAAGACCATGAGGGTAAGGGCACAATTAAGGATGCATTAGCGTTTAAGAAAAAAATCAAAAAGGTATATGACGCACCAGAAGTGCAGCTTGCACTTTATGTAATTTTCCATGAAGGAAATCAATGGCAGAGCAATGATTTTGCGAAAAACATTAAACATTGCACTGCAAATGTACAAAATGATAGGTCTCTATTGCCAAGTTTTGTTGAAACCACATCGTATTATGGCTCAGGCACAAGAGTGAGTCGAGATGCACCTAACCCCACAAGTCCGTTATACTTATCTGCTGTTAAAGATGCTGAATGGCTAAAAATGAATTGGCCACGTAAGAATGGAGGCACTCCTTTTTTATACCCGCATGAAGTAGAACATAAGATAGAAATGCTTAGAAAACTACGTGAAGCACAAGAACGTGAAGCAGAAGAACGTTACAGAATGCGTGCAGAAGAAGCCGAAAGAATTGGAACCTCAGCTGATGAAGATCTTAAGAAGGAACTGCGTAGGCTTTTGGAATCCGAAGAAAATGAAATATACGATCGTTATGAAATACGCAAAGAAGAAATCGAAAAAATTGGAACGTTAGGTGATCAATACCTTAGATTTTACCTAAAAGGGATTCAGCTGATCAAACAAGAGTTGTTAAAAAATTATATCGAAAGATTGAATTTTGGCGCTTTTGATTATGAATCCGCTATCGGTGGATTGCATCTTATAAAAGATCATTTGGCGGCACAAAGTCCATCTACAAAGGAATGGAAAGAAAGAGCAAAACGTAATAGCTGGGGGTGATAAGGAATAAGTGACGTGATTATTACGACAATCCAGACCCTGCCATGCGTGATGCGTATCTAATGACACGGCGGTGTGTTTAACTTGCTGTCATTGCGAAAAAGCGTAGCTTTTGTGGCAATCTAGGCTGTTTCTCAAATACATAGATCGCCACGTTACCTATGGGTTCCTCGCGATGACTAATTTCAAATGTGTGTATCCTTGCTCAAAGCATGGAACAAGTCCTATACTAATTGCAATTCAGAGAAACTACTAAACAAAACAATGATTCGAATCGGAACACGTTCTAGCCCACTTGCACTCATCCAGGCTTCGCTTGTTCGCGATGCATTGGCGCTTGCGCACCCGCACAAACGTATCGAAATCATTCCCTTTACGACGCGCGGCGACCAAACCACGAAAAGCCTGCACGATATCGGCGGAAAAGCCCTATTCACAAAAGAACTACAAGATGCACTGCTCACCAACACCATTGATGCGGCTGTGCATTCACTGAAAGATGTTGAATTGCATGATTTGCCGCTGGTGTTAGGCGCATATTTAACGCGCGAAGCACCACGCGATGTGCTCATTACACAAAAAGATCACGTTATTCCCGTTTCCCCTTCAGTTTCCCTCACATCCCCCTCAGTTTCCCTCGGGCTTCCCGTCCGCCCGAAGCCACTTGGCGAAGGAGGAGACCCGAGGGCCCATACTTCCTGGGCGCAAGCACATGGATCCTTCGATCACGTCGGAGGAAAATTGAATCTTGGTACCTGCTCTCCCCGCAGAGCCTCTCAAGCAAAACTCGCCTGGCCAGAAATCACCATCGTCGATTTGCGCGGTAATGTCGGCACACGCTTGCAACAAGTGGTTGATGGTAAAATTGATGCTACGATTCTGGCTGCAGCAGGGTTGACGCGGCTTGGTTTGATGGATGATGCATTTGCGGAAAAATACCCAACCCTACAACAAACAGCGCTTTCCATTGAAACGTTTATCCCAGCTGCTGGCCAAGGCGTTATTGCCATTGAATGTCGCCCTGGTGATGCGGCGTTGTTTGCACCAATTAATGACCCAAACACAGCATACTGTGCACAATTAGAGCGTCAATTTTCAAAGCATCTGGGGGGCAGTTGTCGCACAGCCTTGGGTGCGCATGTACGGTTTGTGGGCGGAGATTCAGTCAATGATTCAAACAAATCAATAGAAGTCTTAGCTTTTTTCGAAGGACGTACGTTAACGCGTACGTTTAAAGTTGATGATGGAGATGCGGCTGATCTTGCTAATGAAATTCATGCAATGGCCGATGCGTTGAAGGGGTAGACGCCTCTCTTAATTTTTCTATGAATAGAGTACGGAGCACGTGTTTTTACGATTTATCGCAGGATCATGTCGGCCTACCGGCATCCTAGGAAGTGACATATAAACTTTCTGACTTGGTTCTTCCACCTTAACTCCCCCCATAAACGCCACCATTTTTGCCAAATGCGACAGCGTATCTACACCAAATATTTCATGTGCACGACTTAACTTCTGTAGAAAATCACCAAGGTTTTCTGAATTTCTTGCCAAATTAACGAGCGCTCAGGCAAACTTGTTAACCACATATTGTTAGGCGAAAATGTTCTATCATGCGAGTTTGCAGAACCGCCTTGCAAATTAGTAATCCCGACCTCAGATTCTTTATTTACTCCACTTGTTATGGCAATAATCACATTTACATTACGTGGTTGCGCGTCACCATTAACAAGCGCATGTGCACGAATTGTATAACGGGATCGGGATCCATCCGTAATAGAATCATCAAAGAACGGATTTTCTATAACAATGTATTTTTCTCGTCCATCCCTTGTAGGCAAATGTATAAACAACCCATTGCTTATTGGTTGATGCGCATTAAGGTTATACGTTGAAACAAAAACAACTGATTGCCCTGTTATAGATTTCTTTTCAATAGTGCCAAACTCAATCATCTCATTTAATCCATGAACTTTTTGTGGTGCAAATGACTTAACATCTGCAGAAAGAAAATCTATTTTTTTAATCATAAGACCAGGACTATGCTGATTCACCACATCCCTAAACCAATTCTCGTATACATCCGCATCCATTCCACTAAAGCCGTATAAATTCTCATAATCAGTCAACGCGGCGATATCCATGAACCCTACATCAAGCTGCCCCATAAGACCGCCGGCCAACGCTTCCGTCAAACGCAAAATCTCAAAATGCTTACTAAGCGCTGTTGTGCTATCCGTTAACGTCTCACGCTTATCAAAAATAGACGTTACATCTGCATCAAATCCATGAATCACCACCGATGCCATAACGGCCTTTAAAATCGTTTCCTTCTCTTGCATCCCAGCAGGGCGATCAACAACATTGCCTTCTTCTTTTAAAATTCCATAGATCCTTTCTGTGTGTGGCGTATACGTGCTCACATCAAAAGGATTCGCATTAAATGCAGGGCACCTTAAACCATCTTCACCCGCAATAATTGTCACACCATCAGCAAAACACGGCGTTGCGACAAATAGCGCTATTACTAACTTTAGATAAAAATCGATTTTCATAAATCTCCGCGTAATTCTAATTAATTCATCCCATACAATACATAATATCAAGGGCTATTTTTAATTTTCATCATCATCTTTTTCACTATCAGTGTAGAAATAATCTAATTTTATTTTACTTAAATCAATACCTTCA
>CAIOTO010000142.1 GCA_903861255.1 uncultured Alphaproteobacteria bacterium
AGACAAAATATTATGAATAACACCCTCAGAAAAACCTACTTGATATGAATATTGTGGTAAAACCATTTCTATAACTTCTTTGCAATATCCATTTTGCCCTAATATTCCGGAAATTCCAAATAAAGCTGTTGACTCAATGGGTGCATTTTTTAATACATGATTAATTAATGGCTGCGCCTTTTCAAAGTTTTTAGATTCCAGATAAGTGGATGCTATATGAAGTTGAGCGAGCCAGCTATTTTGTAATTTACTAATTTCATAAAGAATTTCAGTATACTCTTTATGTTCCTTTTCCACTTGAATTGCCACAAAAAGATTTAAAGCATGATCCAGATTAGGATTAAGTTTCATCGCGTCCCAAAGAATCTCTTCAGCTTTTTTATAATCATCATATGTCTTAGCAAGATTTACCAAAATGATATCTGATACACCGTATTGTCTTACATAGCCTTCAAGAAGTTCTCTTGCCTCAGTTACTCGATTGTTTTTCATAAATACAATACTTGCTATGCAGTGACTTCTTTCTAAGATTGGATCAACTTCTAAAAGCCTGCTAGCAGCATCCAGTACATCTTGATAAAAATTATCTCTTAGTGCGCCTTCTATCGTATTGTAGAGCTCTTGAGGGTCATCCCAATTGATTTTAATATTATGAGGCAAAACACCCGTTCTGTATTCTTCTCGTTCCATATAAACTTGCTGTCCATCAGAGGTGCGAAACTCCATCAAGTCATTTTTATTTTTAAGATCAATTTCTTCTTTAGTGCTTTTGATCGAGGATGTACCTCTAAATAATTTTTTTAACCATTCAACAGCCATAAATACATCCTTTTTATTATTAATTATTTTTTTAGAAAAAAATGCCCTCTAAATATCCACATCCTTGAAAAACGGTGCATTTTCCTGAATAAACAAAAAGCGAGACTCAGCATTTTTGCCCATCAAACGAATCACAAAATTATCCGGTGCTGTCGCTTGGTCAGGCAACAGTTGCACTTGAAGTAACGTCCTATGAGCAGGTGACATTGTCGTTTGACGCAATTGATCAACAGGCATTTCACCCAAACCTTTAAAACGGCTGATCTCAACTTTGCTGTTCGAACGGAATTTTGTTTTCATAAACAAATCTTTTTCCGCATCATCGCGCGCGTACCATACAGTGCCACCATTAGCGAGTCGATAAAGCGGTGGCTGCGCCAAATACACATACCCCTTTTCGATAATCGGTCGCATTTCCTGAAAAAAGAACGTCATCAGCAATGATGCAATGTGCGCACCGTCCACGTCCGCATCGGTCATAATGACAATTTTATGATAGCGAAGCTTCGTCACATCACAATTCTTACCAACACCGCAACCTAAGGCCAAGGTCAAGTCAGAGACTTCCTGGTTAGCCTTTAGTTTGTCAAGTGAAGCCGTTGCAACGTTTAGAATCTTACCTTTAAGCGGCAATACGGCCTGTGTTGCACGGGCACGGGCTTGTTTAGCTGAACCGCCCGCCGAATCACCCTCTACCAAGAAAATTTCACAAACACTTGGATCAGTTGATGTGCAGTCAGTCAGCTTGCCTGGCAAACGCAATTTTCGCGTCGCGCTTGCACGTGCAACTTCTTTTGCTTTCTTTTTGCTTAAACGTTCATCTGCACGCATTAAGGTGACTTCTAAAATGCGTTCGGCAAGTTTAGGATGACCTGCCAACCAAAGGTCAAGGTGATCCTTAACGGTATTCTCAACTAGCCGCGTTGCTTGCTGCGAAGCTAACTTTTCTTTCGTTTGCCCTTGAAACTGTGGTTGCGGGATAAAGCATGACAACACGGCAATTACGGCGCCATTTACGTCTTCAGCCGTTAATGTTGATGTCCGGCGATTGTTGACACGTTCCCCATAATCACGAATCGCACGCGTTAGTGCAGCGCGAAGTCCCGCCTCGTGTGTACCACCTTGCGGCGTTGGAATCGTATTGCAAAAAGATACAATCCGGGAATCTTCCCCTAAATCAATATCATCTTCCATGATCGCTTGCGGCCATAACATAGACCACTCGACGCGTCCTTGCTGGTCAGGGAAATTTGCTTCGCCGTTAAAACAGTTTGTATCACTCAATACTAAATCTGGTTCATCTTTGATCAAATCACGTAAATAGTCGCCTAAACCATCAGGATAAAATAAACGTTGCTCACGTGGAACGCGGTCATCCTTAATCAACGACGGATCACACGACCACATGATCTCTACACCCTTAAATAGGTATGCCTTTGCACGTGCCATTTGATAAATATGTGCGGCTTTAAACGTATGATCATCAAAAATCTCGGGGTCTGGGTGAAAACGAATAGATGTCCCTTTTTTACGGGTAGGGGTTTCATCTTGTGTGATTGGTCCAAGTGGCTTTCCGCGGGAATAATCCTGACGGTAGCGCACTTTATCGCGGCACACTTCAACCTCAACCAGATCTGATAGAGCATTCACAACGGATACACCCACACCATGCAAACCACCAGATGTACTATATACATTCGTATCGAACTTACCGCCCGAGTGTAGCGTCGTAAAAATAACTTCAAGCGCGGATAACTGTGGAAATTTAGGATGCGGATCAACAGGAATGCCGCGACCATCATCGCGAATCATGACAATGTTATTTTTTTCGACACTGATTTCAATACGCTTTGCAAACCCGGCAACGACTTCATCCATCGAGTTATCAAGCACTTCAGCAACCAAATGATGCATCGCCTTTTCATCCGTACCACCAATATACATACCAGGGCGTTTACGAACAGGCTCTAGCCCCTCTAAGACTTCGATGTCTTTTGCGGTGTAATCGGCTTTTGGCTTTTTAGCGAGAGGCGTTTTTGGCTGAAATAGATTTAGTTCTGTCATGTGTGTTTTAACCGTAAGTTGGAGGCACTAAAAGTGGAGCCTGCTAGAATATGTAATTATATAAAATCATCTATTCCAATTTAGGTGAGACACGCTTTCAAATCAAGGGTTGTGTTGTATATTAGCAATATCTTGAGAATTATTCATCGCTAACGACGCTCACCATCGGTCCTAATTTTCGCCCACCCAAAATATGCATATGATAATGTGGAACTTCTTGTCCGCCATTAACGCCGCAATTGCAGATTTGTCTAAAGCCACTATTATGTACGCCTAGTATATCCACAACTTGCGCGACGCCTTTATAAAAACCAACGATTTCAGCAGAAGTGGCATTTTTGTGAAAATCATGCGCATCGGTAAATGCGCCCTTTGGGATAACAAGTGCATGCACCGGAGCGCGCGGGCTAACATCATGAAACGCTAAAAAATAAGTATCTTCAGCTATTTTCTTGCATGGAATTTCGCTACGCAAAATGCGCGCAAATATATTGGATGGGTCGTAGGTCATAAGGGGCACTCAGAAGTTGGTTCATGATCTAAAATCTACCACGCCACTGATTTGCAAAACAAGGGGGGGGGAAGGGGGGCATAAGCGCTAACCTAAGAGCTGGCTAGGTGGAGTCAATTATGTTAATCTGATAAATATAAAATTAAATTTATAGTGATTTTGTAA
>CAIOTO010000143.1 GCA_903861255.1 uncultured Alphaproteobacteria bacterium
AGCATAGGTAGAGGTTGCTATCTGGAAGAAATCCATGACGATCCTGAAATTTGCCAACCTAAAGAATTTGAATGCATCTCTGATAGAAAAGCAAGTGAAGGAAGATATAGCAGCTTAGGAGCAACACCAACAAACGGTTGGGAGAGCGTAGGTGGATTGCCAAATTCAAGGAATCCGACACCAACGCACGGTTTATTTAAGGCGCTCGAAATGACACCTCCTCGCAAGCATTCGAGTGATAAAAGTTTCAGAAGCAAGACGCCAGAAAATAATAGCAACAGAACAACACCGCAATTTATGTGGACAAGCCCTGAAGGTGTTAGAAGCAATGCAGCAACACCAACTTACAATTCGTTAAGCAGACTCCCTCCCAAATTTCCGGATATGCCTGACGTTGAAAATGGGTTAAGCATTTCATTAAGTGTTATTGCACTAAAAAAACCCATCCCATTTTTACTGGGCATAGAAGAAAGTCCTATCAGTGGAAAGTCGAATGATGCAACAGATGCAGAAAAAACTAATTCAGCCGAGGAAGCAGAAGATAAAAAAGAAGAACCTAGCATAAAGCCGCCTCTATCGGACAACTTCATTTATTATGCTAAATCAGGTGTTTCTGGAGGCTCTTCACTACTTGGCGCGACTGGACTTGCTATTCTCGCTTATAATTTGGGGGCTCGAAAAAATCAAGAAATTGCACACATGTTATTAATTGATTCGCTTATAGCAAACGCCATCTTATTTCATAAAAATAATATGGGATTAACAACGAATGATATTCCATATGATCACAGTAAATCTTTATCACAAAATATATATACATGCAGTTCGTGTTTGCTGAAATTTACTGCAGCTGGTATATCTTCAATTCCTGCCGCCTACGTTAGTGGTATTGTCACTAACGATATTTCCCCTGCCTTTTCGAGTGCAGTGTATGCGTTTAACTTTATCGATACCCTTCTTCTTTTTCATAAAGCACAAATAGCTTTTGTTAATTATTTTGACGAATTATTAAAATTAAGAAATACAAAAAACGAAAAAATATGGTTTTATAAAAGCAGACTTGAAGAAGTAGCTGCGTTAAGCAGGGATGAAATTCATATTTTATATGATAAATTTAAAGAAGCGCCAGAACCAGGATCAAAACAAATAACAGATGAAAAATTTGAAGATTTGATGAAACAAATCAAATCAACAGAATCTGACACACAAAAACAATTTTGGCTTAAAGAAGGCGCTGGAATAGCTTTTGGTCCTGGACTTGCAGGTGTTTTTGGCGGGATATACATATTTAAAGTAGGTTTTACACTTTACAATTTATTTCTACAATCAACGAATTCTGAATTATCACCTAAAAATATTGTAGCATTAACTTATGTAGGCGCTCTCATTCTTTCAATTGTTCAAAACACGGTACAGATAAAAAGTGCATATGAGGTATTCAAAGCCTGTGCCATAAAACTTTCCCGAGCAGTTGATACGGAGATATCTAAAAGAAACCCTTTTCTTTCTTCAGAAAACAATAGAAATATTAGCCAACTCGAACGGCTACAAGAATATACAGCAGATATTATATCAGTCTTACTTGCAGGTGGAGCAGCAGCAGCTCGAGCTGAACTTTGCATTGACTACATGAAAGAACCTGCCTTATTGACGTTTGTCTTAGCCGGCACTAGCATCGCCTTTTTCTCTACCTTTTATTGGGCTATTTCTTCATATTTTGAGAGTTTTACTGAAATAGGGAAGAACCGCAGCGAAATTATGGCGGCTATTAAATCTAAAATAATTTCATAGAAGAAGACGATGATTAGTATGAGAAAATGAGAGAGAGACTACTCGAGTTTAACTACATAAAATCATTTTCCCTTGATATAAATACGACCATATGCGATTATTGTCCTGTTTTTAAAAATGCCGTAGTGGCTCAGTGGTAGAGCACATCCTTGGTAAGGATGAGGTCGAGGGTTCGATTCCCCCCTACGGCACCACTCATATCC
>CAIOTO010000144.1 GCA_903861255.1 uncultured Alphaproteobacteria bacterium
GTTTGGATTGGAATCGCTGCCCGGTTTGGATTGGAATCACTGCTCGGTTTGGATTGGAATCGCTGCCCGGTTTGGATTGGAATATGCACTTAAGGGTGTGTATACAATTAATCAAAGCAGCTTTTTGCCGGAATCATTTGAATTTACAAGGGGCGGGAAAACGACGGTGCTTATGAACGGGGAACTACCGATATGCACAAAAGATGCGCCATCAAAAAATATTGTGACTCGCCTGACATTGGTAAAATAGAGCTACTCAACTTTAAATTGATTAGAGACTTTCTTATCCGTCACAAGTTTCCCTATGGCTTGACCATAAGGGTCCATGATCAGACATATGTAATGTTTAAAAATGGGTCCTCTGGTCAAGCCAGAGGAAAACTAAAAAGGTCAGTATGTAATTCACCTTCCAGCCACAATAAAAAACCCCCAACCGAAAAGGCAGGGGGTAAATTTGTAACATCACTGATGTTAAGTAGTTAAAACTACTCTACAACTGTAACAGCAACACGGTTTTGTGCGTGCGCCATTTCTGTATCACCAGGAACTTGTGGACGATCTTTACCATAAGAAATTGTCTTCAAACGGTCAGCAGTTACACCCAACTTAACAAGTTCTTTTTTCGCTGATTCAGCGCGCTTGTTACCAAGAGCGATGTTGAATTCACGTGTTCCGCGTGCGTCACAGTGACCTTCAACAGTTGCTTTTGTTGCTTGGTATGTCTTCAACCAATCAGCTTGCTTGCCAAGAGCTTTTTTCGCGTTAGCATCTACTTCAGCTTGGTTGAATTTAAAGAAAACACGGTCTTTAATGTTCGCTTTAAAATCACCAGCTGTACCAGCTGCTGCATGCATTGTTACATCTTGGCTTTCGTCAGCACAAGAAACTGCAAGCACTGATGTAAGTGCAAGTGCAATAATTTTATTCTTCATAACATATATCCTATCTGTTAGCAGTACTATACTACTGTTAAAACATAATAAACTTAACAAATCGTTAAAAGAAGCAAAAGCCTCTATCTTTATTTTTAGATAACTTGATTCTAGCGGTGTAGATAAAATGCCACACAATTACTCGAAATCAAGCTTAAAAACAAAGGAACGACTGCAATAAGGGCAGTGTACAACATCTTTTGTATTCACGTGCAGGTAAACTGCAGGATGTCCAACTTCACTGCTAATTGTTGCATTTTTGTCACTATTTTTTCCGTCGCACATTACAACTGGTTCATGTGTAATTGTTGGATTCATAATTATTTCCAATCTCTATATTTTACGAATATTATTCCCATTTTCATAAAAAATGCCGCTCAAGGGGGGTTATGCAAGATGCTCGCGACGTTCAATTTTCTTTTTTAATAATAATACACCGTATAGTAACGCCTCAGCCGTGGGTGGACATCCAGGCACATAGATATCAACCGGCACAATGTTATCGCATCCACGCACAACAGAATACGAGTAGTGATAGTACCCACCCCCGTTAGCGCAGCTTCCCATGGAAATCACCCACCGTGGCTCTGGCATTTGGTCGTACACTTTACGTAACGCCGGCGCCATTTTGTTGGTAAGTGTTCCTGCCACGATCATTACATCTGATTGACGTGGGCTTGGTCTGAATACAACTCCAAAACGATCCATATCGTAACGACTGGCTGCTGCTTGCATCATTTCAACGGCACAACAAGCGAGCCCAAATGTCATGGGCCATAGTGACCCGCTTTGTGCCCATGCAGCGAGTTTGTCGAATTGCGTGATAATATAGCCTTTATTGGACAATTCGTCCGTAGCAGCATTAAATAGCGCATGTTCGTCTTGCATTTCTTTTGGAAGATATGCGCGCAGCTCCTCATAGTTTAGTGCCATTCAAGCGCTCCCTTTTTCCATTCATAGATAAAACCAATTGTTAAAACGCTCAAAAAAACCATCATGGATGAAAAACCAAACCATCCTATTTTTTGCAAAGTCATAGCCCAAGGGAATAAAAAGATAATTTCGATATCAAAGATAATAAATAGAATTGATACGACATAAAATTGCACATCAAAGCGCCCGCGTGCATTGTCTTCAGGTAAGTCGAACGCATCAAAACCGCATTCATAGGGTGTGTTTTTCTCGGCATAAGGCGTTTGTTTTGCGCGAAACCATGACACCATCATCAGTGCTGAAGCAAGCCCCATTGCAAGCCCCAAAAACACAAGGATAGGTAGATAGTTTTGTAAATCGCGTAGCATGTTAGGCCAATAACCTTATGAGGAGAAGAAAAGATACATTAATAATCAGGGATTTTTTGTCAAAGGTCAATGGTTGGGCATATTGCAAGGGTAGTTGTTCTGTCGCATCTGTTGAACGCTTTTGAAATATTCACTATTTTTTTTGAAAAGTGAGAGTAATTATATGCTTGAAGTTTTTAGGTAATATTTCACAGATGCGACAGAGCCGCTCTTCATTTTTGCTAAAGTATATTTTTTGTATGAACAACAATAATTATTGATAAAATTTATTCGTCATTTTTATATATAGATTTGATCAAGTTAGAATAGTTTATGTTAAATTTATTTTTATGGATGTGTAATTTTATTGAAAAAATAATATTTTATGGTACTGTACACTAAGTTTTTAAATAGAGTGAATATAATGAATATTGTTTTAATTATTGTGTTTGGCCTTGCATTAATTTCACAATGCGAAATATCTCTGGCAACAGAGCTCGAACTTCATTCGCCTGACGCTATGACGATTTCGTTTGTAGATCAAAAAATGCAAAGATTCCAAGAAACACATCAAATGAGCGGCGCAGTCGCCGTGACACTTGGGGATAGAGTCGTCTATGCGAGGGGATTTGGTGTTGCTGATAACACAGTGACTCCGGCACAACTGTGCAGTCCTGACACACAATTTTTCATTGGATCAGTCACGAAACAATTCACTGCTGCTGCTGTTTTGCATGTTTTATATGCGCGGTATGGAGATGTTAACGCGTTGCGAGAAGCGTTGCATAAGCCATTATCCGAATACTTGCCATCAAATGATTCAATCTGGGCAGGCGACACGCCTGTATGGGTTAATCACGTAACATTGCACCATCTTTTGACGCATACATCTGGCATTGTCTCGTATACTGAGGGTCCTAGCTTTCTTGCAAATGTAGGAAATCCAATTTCACCAATAGAGCTTGTCAATACTTTTAAAAATGAACCTGTTGAATTTGAGCCTGGTGCTAAATATGGATATTGTAACTCTGGCTATTTTTTACTCGGCAAAGTAGTCGAGCGTTTAAGTGGTGCGAATTTGAGACACTTAACTAAAGGTTGATAATGTGCTATTCTGAAAAGGAAACTTTTCAGGAGACAAGCTATGTCAGTAAATTGCAAAAAATGCTCAAGCACAGATCGTGTGAAAAATGGATTTATTCGTGGGTATCAACGTTA
>CAIOTO010000145.1 GCA_903861255.1 uncultured Alphaproteobacteria bacterium
GAGTTGAATCCTGTCTAGTTTTTATGTTGAGTGTGTCAGCAGCGTGTCAGAATTTTCAAACCATTTTCAAATAATAGAATCTTTTGTTTAAAACCTGCCTCACGAAGTGATGTTCCTTCCTGAGGATTAGAAACACCAAAAAAACCTCTATATCCCCCTAATTTCTACAAAACTGTATCTATTTCTGTTACAGAAAACATTCCACTAAAACCAATATTGAGCGAACTTTCAAGGCAGGTTAAGATTGACCTTCAACTTGATAAAGACATTCAGTCACAAGTTGTATTTCAAGCGACAGATCGACCTTTTATCGAAATCATTGAAGATCTTTGCGAATTGACCGACCTTCGCTTCCGCATAAAAAATAAAGCACTTCGAATTGAACGTGACACCCCATACAGTGAAAATTACAATATTCAATTTCTAAATTTATCACGCAATAGTCAAAACAAAATATCAGTTGCAACAGATGTTTTTACAAAAAATGGTATTTCCAACCAGACGGCATCACATAACGATAACGGATCCAATAGCTCGGTCAGCGTTGAAACAAAGAATGACTTCTGGTCTGAACTTGAAACGAATCTAAAGGTATTACTGGCGCAAGATAATGAAAAACAATCCAAACAAAAAGGCAGTAAATCAAAGGAATCATCAACCTACTCCGTTCATAAACAAGGTGGCCTGATAACTATCTATGCACCCGAGAAAACACATAAACGCATCAAAGACTATTTAGCAAGACTCAAACGGGCCTCTTCCAGCCAAGTTTTGATCGAAGCCAAAATTATTGAAGTTACGTTAAAAGAAGAATATCGATCAGGTATTGATTGGCGGAAAATGGGCAAACGTGGTGATTTGCAGATGAACTCTCTCTTCGGCGCAACTGCTCAAAAAAGCAAGTTTCTTGACCCTTCTGACGCACAACAAGGCATGTTTAGCTTTGGCGCCACAGGCACAACTTTTTCAGCGATTTTAAATGCTCTGCAGGAATTTGGGCATTCGCGAACACTTTCTAGCCCCAGACTCACCGTTATGAATAACCAAACTGCCATTCTAAAAGTCGCACAAAATCAAGTTTACTTTCGTATGAACTATGACAAACAATTCAGCACGACCGTTAACCTTAATAATGTTAGTGTTTCAAGCGATATCCAGACGGTGCCTATTGGCCTTGTCATGTCAGTCCAACCCTCTATTGACCCAGACACAGGTGAAGTTATCTTATTCTTAAGACCATCAATATCGCGCCTCAACAAATCAATACCCGATCCTGCCGTTGATATTGCTTACAGCAGCAGCACTACAACTTCTGGTGACAACATCCCCCGCACACCGTCCATGATCCCTGTTGTTGAAGTGCGTGAGATTGATTCAGTACTAAGACTCCAAAATGGTGAAATTGGTGTTATGGGGGGCTTAATGGAAGTGCGTTCATATCAAGACAGCAGTAAAATACCTGGATTAGGTGATTTGCATTTTGTAAAAGAACTTCTTTCAAGCACGGCCGACGGCGATACCATCGTTGAGCTTGTTATCATTCTTAAAGCAACGATTACGGACAATGCACCGGCACCAGATGCCGCCGATGTTCGTTTAACAACAGATTATGTGGCCGACTCACGTAAGTGGGATGCATAATGAAAAAACAAATACGTACTCTGCTCATACTGTTTTTCAATGTAATCCTCAGCAACACAATTATTTTA
>CAIOTO010000146.1 GCA_903861255.1 uncultured Alphaproteobacteria bacterium
ATACCCACGAATAAATCCATTTTTCACACGATCTGTGCTTGAGCATTTTTTGCAATTTACTGACATAGCTTGTCTCCTGAAAAGTTTCCTTTTCAGAATAGCACATTATCAACCTTTAGTTAAGTGTCTCAAATAATTTATAAAAGGTAAATTTAGATTAAAATAAATATGTTTTCGACAACTGATTTATATGGTAGATTAATAATTGATGCTGCGGAGTGCGATTTGTTTAGAATCCCTTGGCCCATTTTTTACTCTCGGGCGCTGTCCCTGTCATAGCCTTGGTTATGTTATTTACGGCACCCACCTGGCGTCTTGGCCACGAGAGGATCAGAAAAGCTACCGGCTCATGCGGCATCATTTTATTAGTTAAGATTTTAATTCACATTAATTTTACGGCATAGCCTTGGTTATGTTATTTACGGCCCCACCTAACGTCTTGGCTTTGATCGGATCAGAAAAGCTACCGGCTCATGCGGCATCATTTAACGTTTCAACCCAACATTAATTTTGAGGTATAGCCTTTAGTTATGCTATTTACGGCACCCACCTGGCGTCTTGGCTTTGATCGGATCAGAAAAGCTACCGGCTCATGCAGCATCATTCATCTTTATAAAAACGTAATTTAAAGTGTTGTTAGCGCATCTGCACACCCTTGTATAAATCATTCAATTTCGTTACTGTATAATATGACTATTTGAGAGTTGATATTACCATATGTTAGTTTTACTACCCTTACTCAGCGTTGTTGATGCTATCCTCGATTTGCTTCGTTACTTCTTATTTGCCTATATCATCTTAGGATGGCTTGAGGCATTCGAAATCATTAATCGTTACAATAAACTTGTCTATGGCATTCATAATTTTCTTTTCAGAATTCTTGAACCAATTTTAAGTCGCATCAGACGCTTCTTACCTGACCTCGGTGGAATTGATTTATCACCAATCGTGCTTATTTTAGGAGTAATGTTCCTAAGAGGACTAATTGTACAAATCGCAATTCGGTATGCAGGCTAGCTCATCAGCGTAATTGATTCAGTTACACCCTGCCTAGTGATTTCAACCCCCACGCTTGCCGCCTCTGCAATGGCATTTGGTTTTTCAACGCGCACAGTTACTTCCGTCACACGTGAATCCCCAAGGCATTGCTCTGCAATCTCTTCGGCCAAATTCTCAACATACATAATATGACGATCAACGACTAATTCTTGGATACCATTCACAATTTTCTGATAACACACAACTTGCTCAGCAGCAGCATTGTCTTGGGGAATAGCAGCGCGATACATAACACTCACATTAATAATAATTGATTGTGGTTCAATTTTCTCTGCCGGATAAATACCAATAAGCCCCTTTAGTTTCAAATTAGATATGAATATACGCCAGTTCTGCGGAAGAGCTGACAAAGTTTTTGGTACACTGCCTGTTTCTGAGTCAAAATCAAATCGAATAAGTTGTGGTTCTTTACGCATGTTCATCCTTATATATCTTTTTATTTATCCAGCATAGCGTGGAACGTCAGTGTTTGGAAACCCCCACCCCATATGTTGACCGCCATCAAGTGCAATCATTTGCCCAGTAATGCTATTCGTATTCAAAATAAATTCTATCGTATTACCAAAATCACACAGAGCCGTAGCCGTTTTCAAAGGAATCTCTGCAACACTATCATCAAATTGCGCTTGTGTTTGACGCGCATTTGGAAGTGTTGGCCCTGGACCAATGGCATTCACGCGAATCAGCGGTGCTAATTCAAGCGCTAATATTTGTGTCATTGCCCATAGTGCTGCCTTGCTAATCGAGTACGTTAAAAAATGCGATGTAAGATTCCATACACGTTGATCAATAATATTAATGATATTACCTGTTTGAGCGCCAGCACTCAAATTTTTCAACTCATTCACAAATGCTTTGGCGAGAAACAAAGGTGCTTTTGCATTTACATTGTTATGAAAATCCCAATTCTGAAATTCAACACAACTCAGCGTATCATACTCAAACGTGGACGCATTGTTAATTAAAACATCACAATAGCCAAATTGTTTTACAACTGCGGACATCAATCTTGACAACGCATCAACATCATTAAGATCAGCCTTAAAAGCCCTTATCTTTTGACTTGGATATTGATCCGATAGCACTTGCACAAGAGCGAGCGCCTCTTCTTCTGAGGAATGATAGTGAATAGCGACGTTATGTCCTTTTGCAACACATTGTTCAACAATAGATTTCCCTATGCGTTTTGCTCCACCTGTGACCAATACAACCGACACTTAACTCGCCTTATAAATATGCACTTAACTATCTCATACTATACCATTTACCAAAATGAATGAGTACTAAGGATTCAAGATTCGAGCATCGCAGTGTATGTAAATACATGAGAAGCGTAGATAGCGAAGAAAACTGCTGTAATAATTTATTTTGGTAAATGGTATAGTATACGCACAAAAAAGGGCAATCTCCAATTACAGAGAATGCCCAATAGTATAAAAATTCGTGAATTGCTTACGCAGCAGCCTCAGATGCATCTGCAGCAGCTTGACGACGTACAGCAGCTTCTTCATCAGATTGCGCAACAATAACGCCAATCAACAATGAAACTTCAGGGTGCAAAACAAGACGAACTTGGTGGATACCAAGGTTCTTTATTGGTGTAATAATTTGCACTTGTGAACGGTTCACTGTGTAACCACCAGCAGTCAAACCTTCTGAAACGTCTTGTGAACGAACAGAACCATACAAATGACCAACTTCACTGGCTTGACGAATCACAACGATCTGAACGCCTTCCATTGTCTTTGCAACTGATTCAGCTTCAGCACGCAGTTTCAAGTTTGTCGCTTCTAATTGCGCTTTTTGCTTATCAAAGAAAGCAACGTTATCGCGAGTAGCGCGAAGTGCTTTTTTCCGTGGCAACAAAAAATTTCGTGCGTAACCTGGTTTTACTGTAACAACTTCGCCCATTTGGCCAAGGTGTTCAACACGTTCTAATAAAATAATTTTCATGTAATGAATTCCTCGCCTTAACCGTTAACGTATGGCATAAGCGCCAAGAAACGAGCACGCTTAATTGCTAAGGATAATGCACGTTGGTTTGTTGCTGATACAGCACTGATACGGCTTGGTACCATCTTTCCACGTTCAGATACAAATTTGTTCAAAACACGAACGTCTTTGTAGTCGATTTTCATCGCATTTGTGCCTGTAAATGGGCATGTCTTGCGACGACGGAAGAATTGGCGTCTCATTGATGGACGAGCACCGCCCTCTGTAATTTCTGGTATTTGATCAGTCATAATATTTCTTAAACCTCTTCCATTATTTCCATATCATCAGTATTACTGCGTTGATCATCACGATAGTGACGACTTTGCATTAATGTTGATGGCGCATTGTCTAGTTCTTCAACGCGAATTGTTAAATAACGAAGAACGTCCTCATTCAAATTCATTTGACGTTCCATTTCTTTAATCGCATCTGCTTGTACAGCGATGTTCAAAAGAATGTAGTGTCCTTTTTTATTTTTCTTAATAGGGTAAGCAAGTGAGCGTAAACCACAAAATTCGGTTTTGCTGACTTCGCCACCATGGGCCTTAATAATACTAGTATAATGTTGCGCCAAAGTTTCAACTTGATTTGACGTAACATCCTGCCGTGCTATAAACACGGTTTCGTAAAAACGCATAACTGCTCCTTCCGGTTGTTAACTTGATAACGACAAGCCACAGTGCAAAACTAATTTTGCACAAGGGAGTTCATCGAACTTATGGAGTTTACCTTATTTACCATGCAAAAGTAAACGGAAAAGAATTTCTCTATTTTTACAGACGAATTTAACCTCATCAAAGCACTTGCAAAAATCGGCAATACAGCAGAAAATCTTGTAAAGACATATACAATAAAAGGCTATCAAATGTTTAAAGAAATCACTGCACAAACATTAAACGAATGGATGAATGAATCCGATGTTATTCTGATCGATGTACGCGAACCAAATGAATTTGACCATGAACGCATTAAAGGCGCCGTGCATGTTCCGCTTTCAACGGTTGCGTTTGATCAGCTCAATCTAAAAGGTAAAAAACGTATTGTATTTCAATGCCGTTCTGGCAAACGAAGCCAATTGGCGTGCGAGAAAATCGCCGATGACATATCTGATGAGATGGAACTTTATTCATTAGAAGGCGGCATACTTGCATGGAAAGAAGCGGGCTTTACTGTGTTATCAGGCCCTGTGCAAGCATGCGAGAATTCAAAATCCACATGCATGTCGGGAATAAAATGCCCACTATCATTCCCCACCTGTTTGCATCGTTTATGCTTTATGGCTGGGCTTGCTATTTTTGTTATAATGGCACTAAGCGCCGCCGTTAGTCCCGATTTTGTTTGGGGTTTTGTACTGCTTGCGATTACATTGATGGGTGCAGCCTTTAAAGCAAAATAGATAAAGCCCATGACACCTGACCAGCCACAAGAACAACCGATCGATCGTCTTGCGCGTGGCATTCATATAATCCGTGATGTTGTTCGCACACTTACATCAGATGCAGGCGTATATCGCATGCTCAATGAAAAAGGTGATATCCTTTACATTGGTAAGGCTAAAAATTTAAAAAAAAGAGTCATTGCCTATACGCACATCGATAAGCTGCCAAACCGCCTGCAACGTATGGTGTCTGAAACAATCACAATGGAGATTGTCACGACACATACGGAAATCGAAGCGCTTTTGCTTGAGGCGAACCTGATCAAACGCCTACAGCCACGTTACAACGTGTTGCTAAAAGACGATAAATCTTTCCCCTATATTTTAATTACCAAAGATCACCAATACCCACGCGTGTTAAAGCACCGCGGCCCACATAACATTTCGGGTGATTATTATGGCCCCTTTGCAAATGTAGCAGCCGTTGATGAAGCTATTTTAGTGGTGCAAAAGATTTTCAAAATTCGAAATTGCACCGACACGTATTTCAGCAATCGCGATCGTCCTTGCCTTCAATACCATATCAAACGCTGCACGGCGCCGTGCGTTAAACGTATTGATGATGTTGCTTATAATGATTCGGTGCAGCAGGCCAAAAATTTTTTAATTGGCAAAACGGATATTGTTCAAAAAATCTTAGCTGACAAAATGGTTGTTTTAAGTGATGCCATGGAATTTGAAAAAGCCGCACAGGTTCGCGATACCCTTAAATTAATGACAGATATTCAATCAAGACAACGTATAAACATCAGTGGCATTCGTGATGCAGACATAATCGCCATCGTCAAAAAAAATGGCATGACATGCGTTCAGGTATTTTTCTTTCGGTACGGACAAAACTTTGGCACAGCGTCGTTCTTTTTGGCGCATGCACATGATGAAACAGAGTCAGCAAGCCTTGCCGCATTCATCACGCAGTTTTACCAAGAACGCCCCCCTGCCCCATTAATTTTGATGAATCATGATCTTGATGATCGTGAATTGATTCAAGAAGCTTTAAGCACTTTACATGAATGCAAGCTGAACTTAGAGATTCCAAAACAAGGACTAAAAGCAGAACTTATCGAACACGCTGTTCAAAATGCAAATGATACGATTGATCGAAAAGTAACTGATTCAGATAATCTTAAAAAGATGTTCGAGGGCATTCAAGGGCTGTTTAATCTGCCAAAAATTCCTGAACGGATTGAGATTTATGACAATAGTCATTTGCAAGGAAGTCACGCTTGCGGCGTTATGGTTGTTGCTACACAAACTGGGTTTGACAAAAAATCATACCGCAAGTTCACCCCTAAAGAAGCCGCTACAAATGATGACTTTGGCATGATGAAGGAATTTCTTCACAGGCGGTTTCAGCACAAAGAAGACTGGGTTAAACCTGACTTGTTGTTGATTGATGGCGGGCAAGGTCAACTATCAGCAGTTCAGTCAATTTTAACAGAACTTGCTATTGATGTGCCTGTTGTTGGTATTGCAAAAGGCGCTGATCGTAACGCCGGACGTGAACGGTTTTTCATGACAGGTAAAGAAACATTCCAGCTGCCCATCGATGATCCATTTTTGCATTTTTTGCAGCGCCTACGTGATGAGGCGCATCGTTTTGCCATTGGAACGCATCGTCAAAAGCGTGCAAAAGCCATCACAAAATCAGTGTTGGACGATATCCCTGGCATTGGTGGGGCCCGCAAAAAGAAACTGTTGCTACACTTTGGGTCAGCTCAGAGCGTATCAAAGGCAGGAATCACTGATTTAGAACGTGTTGAAGGAATCAACCGATCCGTTGCGCAAAAGATCTATGATTATTTTCATGAACGGTAGATTTTAAAATCTATTCCCGATAATTTTGAACAACCTCAATCATCCGTTCCACATGTGCAACGGGCGTGTCCTTATTAATGCCATGCCCTAAATTAAAAACATGTGGGGTACCGTTCATGCCTGACAAAATGCGTTCAAGATCCTCCTCAAAATCACCGCTCAGTAATTTATGAGGTGATAAGTTCCCTTGTAAAACAGCATTCGGCAAGTGCGCTCTAAGATCAACAATGTCTGCTGTTTCATCCACACCAAATGCAATGTCTAAATCTTGCAGCTTTGCATAATCAGCGCTCACGCCACGAGCATAATAAATAATGGGTGTATTTGGATATTTCACGCGAACAGATGCCACAATGCGACGCAAAGGCTCATATAAATATGTCTCACGTGATGCTTTCGACACAGCCATCGCCCATGATTCAAAAATCTGCACAACGTTTGCACCTGCTGAAATATGAAGACATAAAAGCTCTGCAACTTTTTCTTCAAGCAACTCCTGTAATTGTGCAAACAACTCTGGATTAGTGGCTGCAAAATCGAGCACCGTATTAAAATCAGCTGTTTTGCCATTACTAATCATATACGTCAATAACGTCCATGGCGCACCAGCAAAGCCAATCAATGCTTTCGTTGGATCGAGCAGTGCACGCGTTTTTGAAATAGCATCGGCGACAGGCGCAAGTGCTTGCTCAAGTGAGACCTGTCCAGCATTCGATAAAAGCTTACTAAAATCAACTTTCTCCAGTTTAGGTCCATGATCTGGTTCAAACCACACGCGCTGCCCTAAAACATGCGGAATCACTAGAATATCGCTAAAAATAATGGCTGCATCCAATGGAAAACGTTGAACTGGCTGCAAGGTGATCTTCACTACATCATCGACCGAAAAGCAAAACTGTATGAAATCGTCATAGTTTTTACGAACCTGTTTATATTCAGGCAAATAACGCCCTGCTTGGCGCATCATCCATATTGGCGGGGATGTCAGGCATTTCTTGTGAACAAGAACATCAATAAGACGCATACAGTTTTCCTCGGTATATTTTAAAATTTATGGTAACCTTTTTTAATGTGTATCATACAACGAGCTGTGAATGAAAAGACAAATTGCACTAATCGGTATAGGCAGTGGCTGGGGCGCACCCGATCAACGCACAGCACGTGGCGCTGAAGTTGTTATCAACCACATAAAAGAAAAATACCCAAATATTAAGTGTACTCACGATTATTTTCACGATCTCTCTCACCTGCCTGCAACTGCGACAAAACCCTTCAATGATCATGATATACGATATCAACACGTCACACGTGCAATTGATATTGTATCTTTACGTGTGCAGGCAGCAATCCAGGAAGGTTTATTCCCCATTGTTATTGGCGGCGATCATTCACTTGCTATGGGAACATGGGCAGGCATCTATGAAGCCACAAACCAAAATGATTTTTCTTTGCTTTGGTTTGATGCGCACATGGACGCTAATACAATTCACACAACAACAAGCATGGCACCACATGGCATGCCAGTAGCCGCACTTCTTGGCCATGGTTATGATGCATGGACAAAAATAGATGAATTTGGTGGCCCCATTTTAAATGCAGAGAACGTATATCAATTTGGCATTCGCAGTTATGACTATGGTGAAGCAGATCTATTGCTAACACAGAAGGTCCACATTGATTATGCAGAAACTTGTACAAAAAACGGCCTTGAAGAATGCATACAAGATGTTATGAAAAACCTTAAGACAAATCACTATGGTGTTAGCATTGACGTTGATGCGTTTGATCCAACCTTTGCACCAGGTACTGGCACAACAGAGCCAGATGGTCTTAATCCAAATGATATGCTATCGTTTCTATCAAAGATTGCCCATGATGAAAACTGCCTAGCACTTGAAATTATGGAATTCAACCCAGACAAAGATATTCGAAATCAAACGCTTCATTGGATAACACTCTTTATTGAAGCTGCCATGGGCACAAACCAAATCAACAATAAGGAAACATGATTTATGCTAAACACTACATTTATCGAACGTGAAAAATCCGTTAATGCACAGAACTACGACCCAATTCCTGTTGTCATTAATCGCGGCGAAGGTGTGTGGCTGTGGGATGTCGAGGGCAATCGTTATATGGATATGTTGTCTGCTTATTCTGCCATCAGTCATGGGTATGGACATCCACGGTTATTCAAAGCCTTAACAGAACAGGCATCACGTGTGGCGGTATGCTCACGCGCCATGTACCACGATAAGATGTCAGATTTTCTTGAAACCCTTTGTAAACTTACCGGACAAGATCAAGCCCTCATGATGAATTCAGGTGCGGAAGCAGTTGAAACAGCAATTAAAGCCGCGCGCAGATGGGGTTATCAAGTCAAAGGGATTCCAGCGAATCAAGCAGAAATCATCGTTATGGAAGGTAATTTTCATGGACGCACCATGGGTATTATTAGTTTTTCAAGTGAAGACACCTACAAAAAAGATTTCGGGCCATTTTTACCTGGATTCAAAATTGTTCCTTATGGTGATATCGATGCATTAAAAGCAGCGATTACACCAAATACATGCGCCGTTTTAACAGAACCCATCCAAGGTGAAGCAGGCGTTTTAATGCCACCAAAAGGCTGGCTAAAAGACATAGAGACTGCATGCCGTGCAAATAACGTATTGCTTGTTGTAGACGAGATTCAGTCAGGACTTGGTCGCACAGGTCGCATGCTTGCCTCTGATCATGAAGATGTTAAACCAGACATCGTTATTTTAGGAAAAGCACTTGGTGGCGGATTTTTACCTGTATCAGCGATTGCAGGACGCCGCGAGGTTATGGCTGTGTTTAACCCAGGAAGTCATGGATCAACCTTCGGTGGAAACCCACTTGCAGCGGCTGTCGGAAAAGAAGCACTCGATACATTGATTGATGAAAATCTGATCGAGAAAAGCGCAGAGCTTGGTGCATATTTTATGGCTGGCTTGCAGAAAATTAAATCGCCTTATATTACGGCTATTCGCGGCCAAGGTTTATGGATTGGTGTGGATATAGATCCTGCAAAAAGTACAGCTCGAGCACTTTGCATGAAACTGCTCAACGAGGGTATAATTGCACGTGACACACATAAAGTGACCATTCGTTTTGCTCCACCTTTAGTGATTACGAAGGACCAAATTTATTGGGCGCTCGAGCGGATTAAGAAAGTACTGGGTGAATAATTTATAGATATTGGAAGCCCCGTCGTCATTGCGAGCCTCGAAGAGGCGTGGCAATCCAGAACAGCCTGGATCAGCACGTCACCTACGGCTCCTCGTGATGACGACATGGAAACGCCACCTAATACCCAGTTTGAATCTGCTCAAGCAACTGCTTAACCGTCGGTACAAAACCATTGGCATAGAATGGATCTTGTCCAAAACGATAGGCCTGATGTCCACCAAACATAAGTTGGTTTTCCACTTGATCACTATGGCTAATTGCCTGAAGTGTTTTTTGAATACAAAATGATCGTGGATCCGCTTTTTTACCAGTTGTTCCCTCTTCGTTTTGAGCCCAGTTACTGAACTTACACGCAGACAAACAACCCATACAGTCGATTTGGTCTTTTAGAATTTCATTTTCTGATTCTGCCGTTACAAAAATCAACGTCGTGTCCGGTGTACGCATTGCTTCTGTAAAGCCGCTATTTACCCAAAACTCTGCCATCTCTTTATCATGAGGAGTCAAATAAACTAAACGACCGCGTGCACCAACGGGGAATGGCGCCACATGATCACCAACAGGCTTAATGCTATAAGCAACCTGACGCTTTGACCTACCATCAAGTTCACGCATAAATTCATTATTTACGGCAGATGAATAAAATCCAGTTGGACTAAAGCGGTTCAAGAAAATATCACCTTCTTTCAACGTAACAAGCTTACGCTTCCACGCATCTGAAATAGGACTTTCTTGTGTCAATAATGGCCGCGTACCATACTGAAATGAAATAGAACCTAAATCTGGATTATTCAACCAATCCGCCCATTCATTAAGCCACCACACACCGCCAGCCATAACGATTGGAATAGCATCACTAAGACCACACTCCCGCATAACCTTACGTAAGTTGCGCACCCGCTCGAAAGGCGCTTCTGGCTTTAGTGGGTCTTCACTATTAGAAAGACCGTTATGTCCACCGGCAAGCCACGGATCTTCATAGACGACGCCGCCCAAGAAATCTGCAAAATGACTATACGCGCGTTTCCATAAAATATTAAAGGCACGGCCAGATGATACGATTGGGTAGTAGTGCACACCATACGACACACAAATTTCAGCAAGCTTAAATGGCATACCAGCACCACAGGTCACCCCATGAACAATACCTTTTGTTTGTGACAATACGCCATGCAAAATAGGCTCAACTGCGCCCATTTCCCATAACACATTCATATGCACACGGCCATTACCGTTTGATGTTTCATACGCCCGGCGTGCCTGGGTAATTCCACCTTTAATGGCATTCTGAATAAGTTCTTCATGACGCTCACGACGCGTTTTACCTTGATAGATAATCGGTATAACATTGCCATTTTCATCGTATGAATCGGCATTAACAGCTGAAAAAGTCCCAACACCTCCGGCTGCAGCCCATGCACCAGAGCTTTGTCCATTAGAAACAGAAATACCTTTACCACCTTCAATAAGGGGCAAAACTTCACGTCCTGAAATCAAAATTGGCTTTAGGGAAATCACTAAACTGTCGTCCTTTTTTCATATGTATGTGTTCATTTTTAACGCCTTCAGTCATTTTGTGCAAGTTATTTCAAAACCAGAGATAAATCTGTGGGAGATGAAAAATAAGAACTCGCACACGACTATTTATGTTCATGAATTATTTTTGCATCCATAAAGGGAACATCAAAAGTTTTAGCAGCCATTTCATCATGCCATGTATCGCCAATCATAATGGCGCTCTTTGAATCAATGATTTGACCAAATTCCTCTAAAGCAACATCTCTTATAACAACAAACATACCAATCCCAGGCTTCTTAAATTCCCCAATATATTCTTTATACCGATGCTCTTCATGCGCTTTCTTTATAAAAAACTTGCCGTCTTTTTTTATAACAACATAACAAGCCACCCCACCAATAGTGGGAGAAAAAGCAGCTGCACTAATAGGAAGCTGACTCATCAAATCAATAAATTTACGTGCCGTTTTATCAGGGTCAAAATTCTGCGACTCACTTTCTGGGGACTTAAACCCAGAAATAATAAAATTAAACGCAGCCTTTTGCATAGTTTCTTTCACGCCTGGCAATATGATTTTTGCATGCATTCCTTTGTCATTAGGATCCTTTGATCCAGTTACGGTACCGTCATTATCCCATAGCAATATTTTTTGTTGCATTGCTTCCGCCCTGTCCACTTTTATATAAATTTACCATACCTCCTTATTTACGTACCTTCAAATACGAACTAAAAATCCACGCTTGACAATTTAGTAAATTCCCATACAATAAAAACACTTACTAAGGAGAATGATTATGTGGAAACAATTTCATAGCAAACTGTATACAAACGTAAAAAAAGAAAACATCTGGCGTCTTTGGACTGATGTCAATAATTGGGCAACCTGGCATGGAGACCTCGACTATTGCAAAATGGAAGGTGACTTTGCCGTTGGCAATCACTTTATGCTTAAACCAAAAGGCGTTCGCCCGGTAAAAATCATCATCACCGAAATCAATGAGGGTTATAGCTTTACAGACTGCACCATATTCCCTGGCGCAAAAATGTATGACACACATACCATGGAAGAAACACCTGATGGATTACTACTTTCCAACACACTTATTGTAACGGGCCCGCTTAAATGGTTGTGGATAAAACTGGTCGCGCAAAATGTCGCTAACACTATACCAGATGAAGTAGATGCGCTCGTCAATCTTGCGAGAAGTATGAATGAGTAATCTTCCATTTGGATTTGATCGGCCAGAAGATAGCCCTGGCTTTTTACTATGGCAAACAACGATCACCTGGCAACGACTAATCAAGAAAGCATTGGAGCCGCATGATGTATCACATGCGCAGTTTGTGATTATGGCCTTACTTTTATGGCTTAAGGAACATAATCATGAAACAACACAAGTTCTAATTGCCACCTATTCAAAACTTGACAAGATGACAGTGTCGAGTTCGCTTAAAAAGCTTGCACGAGATGGCTTCGTCACCCGCATCGAACATAACACAGACACACGTGCAAAATGTGTATCGCTTACAGATGATGGCAAAGCGCTCGTGTGTAAGCTTATCCCGATTGTCGAAAAAATTGATCATGATTTTTTTAAAATAATACCCCAATGTGAACAAAAAACACTCATACAAATTTTACAAAGAATGAATCGAGATAAAATTGAAAAATGAATAAACATCAATCAAAGAGTGCCGACGAAAAGCGACACATCATCCACCCATAATGCTCAGATTATTAGCATTTTGAAGGAAAAATCTTATTTATTTTAAGAAAAAAAGCTTTTTAAATTGCTTAAATGCGCAACTCTTCTCTTGCGATTACTTAATTTTCATGCTATAAAATGAGAGTTAATTTAATTTTCTTTATTTTATTTTTATAATTTTATGCAAATTTCAGGCCACGTACCCGTTTTATTGCAACAAATGCATGGTACACTAAACCCGCAAAAAGACGGGATATATCTAGACGGAACCTTTGGTGGAGGCGGCTATACACGTGCTATACTTGAATCGACCGCATGCACAGTACATGCACTCGATCGGGACCCCGAAGCAGAAGAACGCAGTCAAGCATTAACACGCGATTTTCCTAACCGATTCTTTTTCCATAAAGGCTGTTTTTCGGACATGCCCACACTTTTCCACGAAAATATGTTTGATGGTATTGTGTTTGATTTTGGTGTTTCATCCTATCAATTTGATACACCTGAACGCGGTTTTTCTTTTCGTCATGACGGCCCTTTGGATATGCGTATGAATCCAGATACTGGCTTGTCCGCTGCAGATGTTGTAAACACCTTCTCCGAAGAAGATTTAGCCGATATTTTTTACACATATGGAGACGAAAAAAAGTCACGCCAAATCGCACGTTCAATCGCATTAATCCGTAAAGAGAGACTTTTTACACACACCATTCAGCTTGCCGATTGCATTCGTAAAATTGTTTACCGAAAAGATGGCATTGATCCTGCCACACGATCATTTCAGGCCTTGCGTATTTTTGTTAATAATGAGTTAATAGAGATAGAGGCTGCATTAAAAGCTTCTGCTAAATTACTCAAAAACCATGGGAAGCTTGTGACTGTGACGTTTCATTCGCTTGAAGATCGTTTGTGCAAACAGTTCTTAAAGAACGAGTCACCATGGCTACACACTCAAAATGTTTTTTTTGAATCAATCACCCGAAAGCCCATCGCACCATCTCAAAACGAAATGCATGATAACCCACGCTGTCGGTCTGCTAAACTGCGTGCGGCTTCCCTTATCCGGGAGGGCTCATGCTAAGACGTCCAACATTTTGGTTTGTTACGATGGCAATATGCGTTGGCCTGGTATTATTTCGTATTAAGTATGAAGTAATTGCGCTTGAACAACACAACACGCGCCTTAAAAAAGAAATTATTGCAAACAAAGATGCCATTCACCATTTAAAAGCAGATTGGGCACACTTGAATGATCCTAAACGTCTGCAAGCTTCAAGCAAAGCACACTTGCATGAATTAAATCCTGTTAAAAGCAGCCAATTAATCACATTTCAAGATATGGCTGGATCAAATACAAGCGTTAAACCTGAACCTTCACAAACAAAAGAGTCTCAAAACACCCTAGACGCATATGTTGCCGATTTTGCAACAGAAACATCTGAGGGGATTCACGCATGAAGAAATTCATTCAAAAACCGCTCCAAGCGCTGAATCGGCATTTAGGTCTGTGGAAAGAAGCAGTTCATCAGGCATCTTTGCTTGAAATGGCACGGCAACGTGTTTTTGCTGCTGGCGTCGTCATGGCTATTTCGTATGTCACCATTGCTGGGCGTTTAATTGATGTTATGACCGTGCAGTCACATGTGAACAACGATCAGCAGGCACAATCTGACGTAAATGTCTATCCACGTGGCGAAATTCTTGATCGCAATGGCAATATTCTAGCGACACACCTTGTCACAGCATCTGTTTATACAAATCCAAAAGTTGTGCTGAATGCAAAAGATGCTGCAACAAAACTCGCAAGGTTATTTCCCGAAGTTGGGTACGAAACATTGCACAATCGTTTATCATCTGGAAAAGGTTTTAGCTGGCTCATTCGTCACATTACACCGCGCATGCAACAAGCCGTAAATGAACTTGGCATTCCTGGCATTTACTTGCAAAACGATTACAAACGTGTTTACCCATATGGGCACTTAACGTCACATATCGTTGGGTATTGTGGCCTTGATAATGCAGGATTAGCCGGCATTGAACAATATTACAATACAAAGCTATTAAAGGAAAATGCATCAGTCCAATTATCACTTGATATACGTCTACAACATATTGTCCATGACGTTTTAATTGATGCCATTGCAAAATATAAAGCCGAAGGCGCAAACGCAATGATCATGGATGTGAAAACAGGTGAAATGCTTGCTATGGTATCGCTGCCTGATTTTGATCCCAATCGTCTTAATAATATGAAAGGGAAAATGGGATTCAATCGAAACACGCTTGGCGCCTATGAACCTGGCTCAACATGGAAAATTATCAATACAGCTATTGCGCTTGAAAGCGGACATGCAACACTTAAAAGTATATTTGACGCAAGCGCACCTGTTAAGCTAGGACGCTTTACAATCACTGACTTTAAGGGCAAAAATCGCCCACTTACCTTAACAGAAGGCCTTGTGTACTCATCAAACATCGTCGCTATTAAAGCTGCTCAGAAATTTGGTGTTCAAACACAAAAAGAATATTTTAAAAAATTGGGTATCACCCAGGCACCGTCACTTGAAATTCCTGAAATGGGCCGCCCCATCATCCCATCTCCAGCAGCATGGAAAGAAGCAACGTTAATGACAGCATCATACGGTTATGGCATTGCAGTCACGCCATTGCAAATGATGACGGTTATAGGAACAATCATCAATAATGGGCAATCTATAAAACCAACACTCATACACTTACCAAACGATCAACGGCAATCTTTCATTCAATCAAAAAACGAAGGCGAACCGATTGTCTCATTAAAGACATCGCAAGCTATTCGTGAAATGCTGCGTATGGTTGTAAAAAATGCACAGGTGAGAAAAGTAGATGTTAAAGGCTATGAAGTCATTGGAAAAACAGGCACTGCACTTACGAACAAAGGACATGGCTATAACGGTATAGATCGTAATGCTTACTTTGTTGGGTCATTCCCAATGGCTGATCCGCAAATCATGGTTTTTGTTATGCTCGATAATCCCAAACCAATACCTGAGACTTATAATTATGCGACTGGTGGCTGGAACGCGTCACCAACAGCGGGTCAAATTATTGAACGAATTGCCCCCCTTTTAGGATTCCAACCCGCAGAGGAAGACAGCACGATGAAGTATGTACAAACGGAAACGCCTGCGTCAGGGTTGATTAATACATCATTGAAAACGCAGTAAAAATCTCCCTTTCTTTTAATCTGCAATCAACTACAATGCGTTAAGCACTTACCTATATAAAGCAACATATGGACGACACAACTCCACTATCTACTAAAATAAAACGCTTTGCTTCGGTTGGTGGGACGGTCAGCGGACTAGCTGCACGTATTATAGGTGAACGTGTCACAAATTACACGATTGATGACGCGTCGTATGCAAAGGCACTCAAAACAGCACTTAGTGGTATGAAAGGTCCTTTCATGAAGGTGGCGCAATTTCTTGCCACAATACCAGACGCCCTACCCCCTGAATATTCAAAAGAACTACTTGAACTACAGTGTAATGCATCGCCTATGGGGCCGCTTTTCGTAAAACGACGCATGCAAGCTGAACTTGGCATTGACTGGGAATCACGTTTCTTATCGTTTGATCGAACCCCAGCTGCTGCCGCGTCACTTGGCCAGGTGCACAAAGCCGTTCATCATAATGGATCACCGCTTGCCATAAAACTACAATACCCCAGCATGAACACCATTGTAGAGGCAGATCTATCGCAGTTAAGTCTGCTATTTGGCACATACCGTTTGTTCAATAAAGCGCTCGACCTTAATGCGGTTATGTCTGAAATTCGAAGTCGCCTTTTGGAAGAACTTGATTACGTAAACGAAGCAAAGAACATCAATGATTACCGCGCATTCTTTGCTGATGGCACTGACAACATTAAAATACCAGAAGTGTACGCAGAACTGTCCACCCCTCGCCTGCTCACCATGTCGTGGATGGAAGGTATATCTATTTTAGATGCTGCTGAAACATTTTCGGAAAGCGACTGCAATGCCTTGGGGCACACGCTATTTTGCACCTGGTATAGGCCGTTCTATATTAATGGCTGGATACACGGTGACCCGCATCCTGGTAATTATAAAGTTGATACAGATCATAATCTGTTGCTACTTGATTTTGGATGTGTGCGCCGTTTTGATGATAATTTTGTTGATGGAGTTATCGATTTATACGAAGCGCTCAAACATAACAAACGCGACGCTATGGTAGCCGCTTATGAACGTTGGGGGTTTTCAAATTTATCCAATGAACTTATAGATGTGATGAATGAATGGGCAAAGCTATTATATGACCCACTCCTAGATAATCGCGTTCGCCCTATTCAAGCTGAATTTAGCGGCACAAAAGGTTGGGAAACAGCAACGGCCGTACATCAGAAATTACATGAGCTTGGCGGCATTCGTGTGCCACCTGAATTTGTCTTTATGGATCGCGCCTCTGTGGGTGTTGGCGCTGTTCTCATGCGTCTTCGTGCAGAACAAAACTGGCATCAATTGTTTGAATCGATTATAAATGAACGAAGAATGAAAAATTAAATCACAAGCAAAATTTCCGCCGTCATGGCGAACCCCACAGGGGTGTGGCCATCCAGAAAAACAGTCTGGATCACCACGTCACCTTCGGTTCCTCGTGATGACGGTATAACACTTAATCTAAACCTAAATACATATTTTCAGAACAAAGGAATATAAACGTATGACGTCACACAAAACAGGATGCATCATTCTTGCTGCAGGGCAAAGCAAACGTTTGAAATCAAGCGTTTCAAAAATGTTTCATGACTTAGCTGGCAGATCTGTATTAGGACATGTGTTACATAACTTAGAACAACTTGCACTATCTGAAATTATTATTGTCGCATCACCACTTACCCCAACTCATCCTGATTATAAACATCATAAAGTAGCCATCCAAGAAGAACAACTTGGTACCGGACACGCTGCCATGACGGGAATGACTCAGCTTTCAGATGACACATCCGATGTGATCATAGTGTGTGGTGACACTCCTTTGCTAACGATTGAAACACTTACAAAATTATTTGAAAGCAAATCAGATTTAGCACTCTTATGTGCAACATTACCTGACAACCAACGAGACGCGCCATATGGACGCATTGTATTTGATGGTGATAATCCCTGCCGCATTACTGAATACAAAGATGCCAATACTGCTCTACGTAACTCCCCACTGATAAACTCTGGCGTTTATAAGATACGTCATAATTTGCTCAAAAAACTTCTCCCACTGCTCTCTAACATCAATGCTTCGTCAGAATATTATTTGACAGACCTTGTGCACATAGCCATTGAGCACAACGCAACTACCCAAGCAATCAATGTTGATTTCAATGAAGTAGCTGGTATTAACACACGTGCCGAACTTGAGAAAGTTGATGCAATTATTCAGGGACGTTTGCGTGCTACGCTTATGGCAAACGGTGTCACATTTCAGCAACCGGACACAACGCGCCTTTCAGTAGACACACAAATTGGGCAAGACACAATTATCGAACCATGCGTTATCTTTAAAAAAAATGTTATTGTTGAGAACAATGTTAAAATCAAAAGCTTTTGTTATCTTGAAGATTGCACTTTGCGCAACGGCGTTTCTGTAGGACCACATGCGCATATTCGGGGAGGCTCTGTTCTTGATGAAGGTGCCGAAATTGGTAATTTCGTGGAACTAAAAGCAACGCACCTCGGCAAAAAAGCAAAAGCGAAACACTTAACTTATTTAGGTGATGCAACCATTGGAGAGGCCAGTAATATTGGCGCCGGCACAATCACGGCAAACTATGACGGCTTCTTTAAACATAAAACAACTATTGGTGAGCGCGCTCATATTGGCGCAGATACGATTTTGGTGGCTCCGGTTTCTATTGGTAATGATTCTATAACGGCCGCAGGATCAATCATTACAGCTGATGTGCCAATGGATGCATTAGCTATAGGGCGTGCTCTTCAAACAAATAAGCAAGAATGGGCAAAACACTACAAAGCTAAAATGAAAGCTAAAAAAGACGCATTAAAATAAGAATAAAGCTTCTCAATATAGCGTTGCAAACATTGGATTCTAAAACATTTAATGCTAGAATCCATTGATAACAATAATTTAAGAAATCTTGATGAAACCTCTTTTAAGCCTTCTCGACGTCAGTTTAAACTTTGGTGGCGACCCACTTATCAATCACTGGACACTGCATCTTTTACCAAAGGATCACGTATGCCTTGTTGGGCGAAATGGGTCAGGAAAATCAACGCTTCTCAAATTGCTTTCAGGCTTACAAGAAATTGATTCAGGCACCCTATTTAAACGCCCATCTCTTCGCGTTGCATACCTGCCGCAGCGACTTACAATAACAAATCCAGAACAAACAGCACTTGACTATGTGTTGGAATTTGCACGCGAAGATTATCTAGCCGCAACTTATCTTACAGAATTAAAAGTACCACTCGATAAACAATTAAAACTACTCTCGGGGGGTGAACAACGACGATTATCACTCGCGGCTACGCTTGCACAAGATCCAGATGTCCTTTTACTTGATGAGCCTACAAACCACTTGGATATAGCGACCATTGAATGGCTTGAGAAAATGCTCAGCGATTTTCGCGGTGCCTTTGTCGTGATTAGCCATGACAGACAGTTTTCCAAAAACATATCGAATAAGACATGGTGGATTGACCGCACACGCGTCCAAGAAAATAACAAAGGTTTTGGAGATTTTGACCGTTGGTCAGAATATGTTTGGGAACAAGAAGAACGTGAAAAAGCTTGGCTCGACACACGTCTTAGACTTGAAGCTGACTGGTTGCTCCGCGGTGTAACAGCCCGCCGAAAACGAAATCAAGGACGCCTTCGCCGTGTACATAACATGCGCGAAGAACGTAAACAACTCAAAATGAATTCACGTAAAAGCGTTACAGCCACGCATTTCCAGACGCAAGGCGATAGTCAGCTGATTATAGAAGCCACGGGTATAACAAAATCGTTTGGAGATCGCACACTTCTAAAACCTTTTGATTTGCGTTTACTACGCGGTGATCGCATTGGCATTATGGGACCCAATGGTGCTGGAAAAACAACATTGATTCGCATGTTGGTTGGCGATCTTGAACCTGATTCAGGCACCATTAAACGCAACGCAAACACGTCTGTTATTTATCTCGATCAGATGCAAGATTCCCTCAATGAAAACAAAACGTTATGGCAAAACTTATGCCCTAATGGTGGTGACCACGTCACCGTTCAGGGACAAAGCCGTCATGTTGTTGCATACCTTAAAGATTTCCTTTTTGAAGAGAATCAAATTCGAGGGATGACACACATTCTATCGGGTGGTGAACGCAATCGACTCGCGCTGGCTAAAGCGCTGACACAACCCTGCGATTTTTTAGTATTGGACGAACCAACAAACGATCTTGATAGCGACACACTTGATCTGCTGCTTGAAGTCTTAAGTGAATTCCCAGGCACGTTATTAATTGTCAGTCACGACCGTGATTTTCTAGATCAACTTGTAACAAGCCTTATTGCATTCGAAGGTGACGGTACAGCAACGGAATATGTTGGGGGCTATCAAGATTATTTACGTCAACGTGATTCGATTGTAATCAACGAACCTAAACAAACTAAAAAAATAAACACAAAAGACGAGAAAGCAGCATCTACTCCAGCATCGAAAGTTCGTCTCACATACATAGAAAAACGTGATCTAGAACAGCTGCCGACAGAAATGAAACTACTCACAAAAACTATTAGTGACCTTGAGCAAAAATTAGATGACGCGAATTTATATCAAAAGAACCCTGCCGAATTTGACCGATTAACACAAGAATTAGCAGATAAAAAATCGCACCTTGATACAATGGAATTGAGATGGCTTGAGCTTGATGAAAAGGTAAATGGCTAAGGTGCTTAATGAGCACTGTTTTGAAATCATTTTAGGAACCTCTCCCGTCATTGCGAGCCC
>CAIOTO010000147.1 GCA_903861255.1 uncultured Alphaproteobacteria bacterium
CGTTGATACCCACGAATAAATCCATTTTTCACACGATCTGTGCTTGAGCATTTTTTGCAATTTACTGACATAGCTTGTCTCCTGAAAAGTTTCCTTTTCAGAATAGCACATTATCAACCTTTAGTTAAGTGTCTCTTATTATGTTATGAGCAAGCTATTGAGCTACAACCAGATTTAGCTGATGCCTATTGTAGTCGCGGTATTGTGCTGACTGAGCTTAATCGGTTTGAAGAAGCATTGATGAGTTATAATCGTGCTGTTGCTTTAAAGCCTGATTTTGCAATAGCTTACAGTAATCGTGGTAATATTTTAAGCAACCTTAAGAGATTTGAAGAAGCTCTGGAAAATTATAACTGTGCTATTTCTTTAGCACCAGATTTTGTGAATGCTTATTGTAATCGTGGTGCCGCTTTAAAGGAAATTAAACGTTTTGATGAAGCTTTGGCCGATTGTGATTATGCAATTTCTATTGAACCGAATTGTCATACTGTGTATTGGAACAAAGCATTTATAAAGCTTATGTTAGGGGATTATGAAGAAGGGTGGATGTTGTATGAATGGCGATGGAAAACGTTTTTAAAACATTGTGTGAGAACCTTTAATCAATCATTTTGGCATGGTGATGAGCCAATTTCAGGTAAAACAATATTGATTTATTCTGAACAAGGGCTTGGTGATGTAATTCAAGCGAGTCGTTATGTTCTTATGCTTAATGCCTTGGGAGCTAAGGTTATATTAGAAGTGCCAGCTTCACTAACATCTATCATGAGAACCTTAAAAGGGGATATTGAAGTAGTCGAGAGTGGTTCACATTTACCTAACTTTGACTTTCAATGTCCAGTAATGAGTTTGCCACTTGCCTTTAAGACAACTGTTGAAAGTATTCCTGGGGATGTGCCTTATCTTTTCTCTGATATAACGAAGCAAAAAGAGTGGCAAGATCGATTGGGACAGAAAACAAAAAAACGTATTGGCATCGTTTGCTCTGGGTCAACAACGCATGATGATGATAGTAAGAGAAGCATTCCTTTAAAATTCATGAGTGAGTTATTGAATCTACCTTTTGAATTTCATATTTTGCAAAAAGAAATCAGGCCAGATGATGCTGCAGTTCTAATTGAATTTCCACACGTTAATATACATCATGAAAATTTGATGGATTTTTCAGATACAGCCGCACTTATTGATGAAATGGACCTTGTTATTTCAGTAGATACGTCTGTTTTGCATCTTGCAGGTGCGCTTGGTAAAACTGTTTGGGGTATGATACCTTGGGTGCCAGATTTCCGTTGGCTACTCGATCGAACCGATAGTCCTTGGTATCCTACTGCTACATTGTTTAGGCAGCCAGAACTTGGAAATTGGAAACGTGTGATTGAAGATGTATGCCAAAGATTAAAGATCAATTCCTATGAATACTGATCCAGATGCTCTGTTTAGATATGCATTTTTCATGCATCAAGCAGGAAATCTAAACGATGCTATATCCTCATATAAACAATTACTTAATCAATTTCCAGATGAACCGCAAATACTAAACTTACTTGGAGCTGCATTGCTTCAATTGGAAAATTTTGAAGAAGCCGTTCGAATACTAAAAAGATCACTAGTCGTTGATCAAAACCAACCGATGGTACTTTCCAATCTTGGTTACGGTTTTCATAAGCTTCAGCGTTTTGATGAAGCATTATCTTTTTGTGATCGTGCCATTGCTCTAAAACCTGATTTTGCTGATGCGTATAACAATAGAGGTCTTGTACTAAGGGAATTAAATCGTTTTCAAGAGGCACTCGAGAGTTATTGTAACGCTATTACACTAAAGCCTAGCTTTGCAGATGCACATAACAACAAAGGTGCAGCATTGTACGAATTAAAGCGATTCAATGAAGCTTTGATGAATTATGATTGTGCTATTAATTTGAATCCTGACTTTGGTGAAGCTGTTTTTAATAGAGCAGTGTTATTAAATGAGCTCGAGCGTTTTGCGGAAGCTTTGATGAGCTATAATCATGTTATTATATTGAAGCCTGATTTTGCGGATGCTTATTTTGATCGTGGCATAATACTATTTAAAAGTAAGCGTTTTGAAGAAGCATTGGAAAATTTTGATTATGCCGTTGATTTAAAACCAGATTTTGCTGATGCATATAATAATCGAGGTGTTGTATTAAAGGAAATTAATGATTTTGAGGGTGCTTTAGCAAGCTGTGATAAAGCTTGTACTTTGAAGACTGATTGTGCTGATGCAAATTGGAATAGAGCATTTTTAAAACTTGCTTTGGGGGATTACAAAGAAGGATGGAAGTTATACGAATGGCGCTGGAAAACACTTCTAAAAGGTCTTGAAAGGTCATTTGATAAACCATTGTGGCTTGGTGATGCTTCACTTTCAGGTAAGACAATATTGATTTATGCTGAGCAAGGTTTTGGTGATGTTATTCAAATGTGTCGCTATTTACCGATGTTAAATGGACTGGGTGCAAATGTTATCTTAGAGGTAAGATATCAACTCATGTCACTGTTATCAACATTAAAAGGCAATATAGTGTTCGTTGAAACTGGAAGCACTCTTCCATTTTTTGATTTTCAATGTCCAATCATGAGTTTACCATTGGCCTTTAACAGTACTATTGAAAATATCCCCAACGATGTTCCTTATCTATTTACGAATATAGATAAACAACACGAGTGGCAGGATAGATTGGGCGTTAAAACAAAGAAGCGTATTGGTTTAGTTTGTTCAGGTTCAATTGAGCATTTGAATGATCAAAATCGAAGCATGCAATTTAATTTATTTAAGCCTTTACTGAATCTTCCATTTGAATTTCATCTTTTGCAAAAAGAAATTAGGGCTGAAGATGTTGCGCTCTTGAGTGAATTTCCACATGTTAAAATGCATCAAGAAAACTTAAATGATTTTTCTGACACAGCTGCACTTATTAATGAAATGGACCTTGTGATTAGTGTAGATACCTCCGTTGCACATCTTGCTGGCGCGCTTGGCAAATCAGCCTGGGTTCTTATATCATGGGTGCCAGATTTTCGTTGGCTGCTCGATCGAACGGATAGTCCATGGTATTCAACAGTAACGTTATTTAGACAGCCTGAGCTTGGAAATTGGGAACGTGTTATTGACGATGTTTGTCAAAAGTTGAAAGAAGATGCATTTTAATAAATGCATTATCCCTCAAGCGATTTCGTATAATCTTGTAAGTCTCCATCGAATTGACTGAGTGTTTTGTCTTTTATGACCCATAGACGATCGGCGACGTGACGTAGTAAATGTCGATCATGCGTAATCAAAATAACGGCGCCTGTATACGTATTTAACGCATCAATTAAAGATTCCCGCATTTCCATATCCAAATGGTTTGTTGGCTCGTCCAGGATCAATAAATTTGGACGTTCAGCCGTTAGGCAAGAAAATAATAGACGTGCACGTTCTCCACCCGACAATAATTTTACTTTTTGCTCAGCTTTTTCTTTCACAAAACCAAAACGTCCCAAGTGCCCACGGATTTGTGTTGGCGTTGCTTTCGGCATGGCATCAGCAACTACGTTGTACGCTGTGCGATCAGTATCCATGTGATCGAATTGGTCTTGTCTATAAAAGGCAATTTTGAGTTTTCCGTGTCGTTTAACTTCTCCGCTAAAGGGTGCCAATTCATCAGCTAAGAATTTAGCTAATGTTGATTTACCATTGCCATTAGACCCAACCAAACCAATACGTTCATCAGGGCTAAGCGTGGCATTGAGATTTTTAAGGACAACTGTATCGCCATAGCCTAAGGAAACTTTTTCAAAAGCCAACATCGGTGGCGAAATAGCTTCTGGTTCGGGGAAGTTAAAGGCAACCGTTGGGTCAGCTTTGTCCACAGGGATAAACTTTAGCTTTTCCAGTGCCTTCATGCGGCTTTGTGCTTGTCGTGCTTTTGATGCTTTTGCCTTGAAGCGATCAACGAAAGACTGCATGTGTGCACGCTGTTCTTCCATGCGCGTATTGTAGGCTGCCAGGTTTGCTTGTTGTTGTTCATAAACATTTAGGAACGTATCAAAGTTGCCTGTGTAGCGTGACACTTTGCTGCCTTTAAGGTGCAGTACTGTATTAATTGTCGCATTTAAAAACTCCCGATCATGTGATATCAATAAAAAGCTTTTGGGATATTTTGATAGAAATGTTTGTAGCCATTGAGTCGTTTCAAAATCAAGGTGATTCGTAGGTTCGTCAAGCAACAATAAATCAGGTTCCTGAAAAAGTGCCGCTGCCAATGCTATACGCATGCGGAAACCACCTGAAAACGATTGTAATGGACGGAGTTGATCTTCATCACTAAAGCCAAGGCCTTTGAGAACGATTGCCGCACGTGATTCCGCTGTATAGGCGTCAATTTGAATGAGGCGTTCGTATAGATCGCCCATGCGGTTTGCATCATGGCAGTCTTCAAGTTCCTTTAGTAATGCAAGGCGCTCTTGATCTTGTTCCAACAAATAGGCTAGGGGAGATAAATCACCACTGGGCATTTCTTGTTTGATGGATAAAACTTTATAGTATTTTGCAACTTCAATTTCACCAGAATCTGGAGTGACTATTCCTTGGATTAGGTTAAATAAAGTGGATTTTCCAGATCCGTTACGACCAACAAGGCCGACACGATGGGTAGGTGCAATTTGAAAGCTAACATTCTCGAGCAGCGATCTGCCACCGATGAAATAGTTGATGCGATTAAGTGATAACATTCTTTTATGCCGTAATTACGTACGGTATTTCCATTTTATGAGGTTAAATCAGATGCACCCTAAAGAACAGGCGTGCTTTTAGACATATCTGGTCCCACTGACTGTACCATATCAGGTGTTTGCGGTACAACAATCTTCTTACTTTCTGCAAAACCATTCATTGTTCCTAAATATTCAGAACCTTTGATCCGAGTATTTCCTTGGACGAAATCAACATTTTCAGCATTTCCAACTGAAATAAGATTGCCCTGATATGATTGCAGCGAAAATACTTCGCCTTTTTTAAGAAACGATACTTTTAAACGTACACCTTTATCATTGGTTATTTTTAGCCATGTTTCTTCAACTGCTTCAATGTTAAAATCATTTGATGTTTGAAGAAGTGTTTTTTCAGAAGGCATTGATGATTCAATAAGTGTCGATTCATTTTTAATTATAGGGTGATCATTCTTAGGTTCAGTAAGGCTTGCTGACTCATTGATTGTTTTTTCTGTTTGTGAATCAGTTGTGGGTGTATTATTAGTATCTTCATTTTTTTGTTTTGTTTCTTTTTGTGTTGTATTTGGAAGTTTTATTATCTCAGGCATAGTGATTGCGTGGTTACTTTGAGTTAGGTGCCACAATATTGAGGAGATAGCTATTAAAAAAAATGATATAAGTATTACGCGAAGCGTTATTGTTTTTTCTGACTTTTGAGGCACGTATAGCTTAAAGGGTGCTTCCACTTCTTTCTTTGAGCATTGCGAAATGTATTGTGAAATGAGTGGTTCTGAAGAGATATTTAAATAATCACAGTAGATTCGAATGAAACCTGTTGTGAAAACAGTAGCTGGTAATTCATTAAAATTATCTTCTTCTAAAAGTATTAAAAAATGTGTTCGTATTTTTGTGTATTTAGTTACATCTTCAAGAGAATGTCCTTGTTCTATTCTGATACGATTTAACGTTTTTCCAACTGAATCATATACAAATTCAGTCGGTTGTAATTCAAATTCGATAGCAAGAGCATTAGATTGCATACGTTCTCTTCTAAAAATCTTTAGTGTTACACAAGGTACTATGCGAAAAAATCAG
>CAIOTO010000148.1 GCA_903861255.1 uncultured Alphaproteobacteria bacterium
GGTGAGCGCGGTGTTAAGCTTTCGGGTGGTCAACGTCAACGTGTTGCGATCGCGCGGGCAATATTAAAGAACGCACCGATTTTAATTTTGGACGAGGCGACGTCGCAGCTAGATTCAGTCACAGAACGCGATATTCAGGATAGTTTGTGGGACCTTATGCAACACAAAACGACCATTGTGATCGCGCATCGGTTGTCGACATTGCTTCATATGGATCGAATTTTAGTGTTCGACGGCGGCAAGATTCTTGAGGACGGCACGCATGATGAATTGCTGGCGCAAGCAGGTTTGTACAAAACCCTGTGGGATGCGCAAGTTGGTGGTTTCTTGCCTGAGGTGAGGGAGCAAACTAATGTTTGCCAACAAAAGATTTAATAAGTGCTGCCACCTGATCAGGGTGTTCCAGATGCGGATAATGGCCTGCTCCCTGGATCATGGCTTTTTCCCCAGGAATTACTGATAAAATCCAATTTAATTCACCTTCAGGGTCTTTAAAGTCTGGATCCTTACTGCCGCCAATTGCAAGAATTGGTGCCTTTATTTTTGTTAGTTGCGCCTCAATATTCGCTTTTGAGGCAAAAGCCATTTCTCTAAGTGCAGAAATATGTCCCTCTTTGTTTAAACTTCGTTTTAGTGCTTGTAAGTATTGTGCTTGATCCTCTGGATGATGCTGAATGAAGAGATCTTTATAATAATCTACCCACGCTGATGGCCCCCATGGATCTCTTAAAGCGACTGTGAGCATTAGTTGATTAAAAAGACTTAAAGGATGGTCTCTGAGAAACGCATTGAGGAAAACAACTCCTTTTACTTTTTGTGGAATTTTTGAGGCTACCCATGCGGCAGAGGCACCTCCTGAAGAGTTACCTATAAGGAAGATGTCTATGTTTAAGTGGTTAATCAATTTAATGATATCATCACCAACAGCGCTTGCAGAATACTGGTCAAAGTTTGCATCTGAATCGCCCTGACCGCGAGGATCAACTACAATGACTCGAAAACCATGTGCCTTAAGTTTTGGAGCCAGGAGGCGGAATTGACCACGAGTATCACCCATGCCAGGGATACATAGTATGACAGGACTTTTGATAGAATTTTCTTTTGTGAATGAATCTTCATAGGCCATTGTCCCCTTCTCTAACTTAAAGGTTTTCATGTGTGAAATATTGCTTGATATTCCTTCAACAGTGCCCTCTTGAATGGGTGAGCATGCTGTGTTGATAAGTGCGAGCAAATAAATCATTTTGTTTTTCATAACGTTTCCTATCGTGCACAAGCACAATTTATCGATTATGTAGACATAGTCTACAATAAAGTAGTTGCTGTCAACATATATTTTATGCGAGAGTTACTTTATGAAAGATACGTTTATAAAATCAGGTGGCGTATATCGCCATGGCAATCTTCGCGAAGCCATACTTATCACAAGTTTGCAAATCATTGCGGAGCGTGGTGTTGAAAATCTATCCATTCGAGAGGTTGCTAAAAAAACAGGTGTCACGCACCAAGCTCCCTATCGTCATTTTAAAGATAAATCTGCTTTGCTTGCAGCGTTAGCCCAAGATGGTTATGAAAAACTTTATGTGCAGATGAACAATGCTCTAGAGGGTGCGCAAAATCCTTTAATACAACTTCACAAACTAGGTGAAAGCTACTTGCTTTGGGCGTTTAATGCGCCTGATCATTTTCGATTAATGTTCAGTCATAACACGCCAGACTTCGCTATTTCCCAAGATCTGCAAACAGCTGCTAATAATATTTCTTCACTCGTCTATGCAGTTGTTGGTAAAAATCAAGAAGCGAACATCATAAGGGCGAATACAACTGAGAGCATAGCACGGCAATTTTGGGCAGCTGTGCACGGGGTCAGCATTTTGTTTATTAATGGTCAGTTTAAGCCGCTGAGTAACGACTTAACCCAAGCAAAATTACTTCTCGATGAGATGATGTCTAACTTTGTTCAGGGTTTAAAGCCCTGACAGCATGTAACCAAAAATGATAACTATTTTGCGAAACATCGTCGATAAGATGTATATTAAACTACCAACACAACCGAAAGAAAAAACGATGACAGAAACGATCCCTCCCTGCCCACAATGCGGCATGCCAAACACATATCCAGACGGCGATCTTTTTATGTGCGCGGACTGCGGCTATGAATGGCCGGCACAAGCATCTGATGCTACAGATGAAGATGATTCTGTCGTGCGTGACGCAAATGGCAATATTCTTGCCGATGGTGATTCAGTTGTAATCATTAAAGACCTTAAAGTTAAAGGATCATCCACAACGCTTAAAGTGGGCACAAAAATCAAGAGTATTCGCTTGGTCGGCGGCGATCACGAGGTCGATTGTAAAACAGATCTTGGGCAATTTATGCTGAAGGCGTGTTTTTTAAGGAAGGCGTAGAAAAAAATTGAGCAGGCTAAATTAAACGTTATATAAAATTATCAGAATTTTGTGTTACTAATAGTTTGTTTGACAATACTTTTCAAAAATAATAAATTGCACTATAGAGATTAGACCTGCTGCGTAAGTCGCATTAGCGCTAA
>CAIOTO010000149.1 GCA_903861255.1 uncultured Alphaproteobacteria bacterium
TCTTGTTTATTTGGTTTTTCTATGACCGGTATGACCGGTGTTAGGTCTGACATTATGAATCACGATTGCCACCAATGACCACCACGGTCTCTGCTGAAAAAGTATGTTGCTGGTAATTTGATGACATCTATTGCTCAATATCGTTAAAAATAAATCGACTTTCATCTATGAGTCTATCAGTGATTTTTTGCATAGAACGATTGAAATCAACATAATCACTATTATTCTGCTTCGTTTGGAAAAACAGACCGGCAATCGTGGCGGATTCTAATGCACAATTTGCTCCTGTTCCTAGAAGGAAACTAGCTGACGCGGCGGCATCACCTAAGAGAATAACCGAATGTGTAGCATCAGAAAATGTATCGGATTGTTGAAGCACAATTTCTATATTATCGAAATATTGTCCCGTGTGTGAGGAGATCAATGAAGCCTCTTCTAACCATCCACATTGTATCGCTGCAGAAATCACCATTTCATGTGATAATTTTTTGGCTTGAGCAGAAATGAGAGTGGCAGAGGGAATGATGATTTTAGTGAAAAAAGGGATGCCGCATTTAAAAGGTAAAACAAATTCCATGTTTTCATTCTCTGATGGAAAAGGAATGACTGCTATTGATCCAATGGCGCTTCCATAAAGAGTTGAAGAGATATTCAAAAGATCTCGCACAGCACTATGCGTTCCATCTGCTCCAACAAGAAGATCGTAAGAAAGTTCCAATTTCTGATTTTGTTGAGAGATAACGACCTTTCCGTCTTGTAATCCTTGAAATTCTCCAAAGAAGATCGGTATTTCTAATTCATGGATTCGTCGAGCTAAGCCGTTTTCTAATTCTTTAATCTTCATTGCTCCGACTTTTTCTCCAGATTCATCCCCCATCATTAATTCTGGAATGGAAACTTTCCATTTATCTAAGAGATTCAGAGCGGGCTCCATAAGAAAAACATATTGTTCTCTGGCGTACTGTTCTCTTTTTTCCACGACAATCACATTGGCGCCAGCTGCTTTTGCTTCAATAGCAGTTGCAAGTCCTGTGGGTCCTCCGCCTATAATGACAACCGAAATTGAATCATCAGCACAGAGGGGCAAAAGGGGTAAAAAAGTCGCAGCTAACAGCAATAGCACAACAGATCGATTCATTGTCCACCTTAGTATAAACTCTTTGCAAGTTGCGATTGTTGCTTTATCACCCTCTTGTCCGCCCGATTCTGAATAGGCGATAGTTTCATTAAAAATTATTTCATTGACGTTAATCGCGGCAACAGAGGTCTCTAGTTTTGTTAGATAAGGGTCGATCCAAAATAGTTTTTTCATAGATCTTGTGCAATTGGTTTTTTTACTTTTTAAACAGTTAAGTATGAGTTGTTTCATGGCCTTTGTTTTATCCCATGTATTGCTTCTGTGAGCATTGATATAAAAAACAACGAGATCGTACACATGACGGTTCTATCGTGTCCATATTTTTCATATTTTTATTCATGAATAAGTGCCCTGACGGGCATTTATGAAACCAAGCCGTTTTCAATTAATAAGCATTTGAAGATGCTCTTTGTGACGTGGAATGTTAAAGAAATGGACGAAGTAGATTGAACGGGGGCGGAGCTTCCGTTGTGGGGTCCAGGGGGCCCACATGGCCTCTTGCTGGGTTGCTGCTGTTATTTTAGTCCAATGCTTATTTGTCGTGTCCTTGGCTGTTGGAACTCGTGATCAAAGTATGGCGGATAAGCTAATTGCCGAAACACGCTTAAGATGCAGTTGGCTGGTTGCAATCTTTACAGATGGATGGAGGCCTTATTTAGGTGCTATCATGCGTTGTTTTGGAAAACTTATATGACCGAAACGAAAACAATCACACGGAGCTCCTCCAAAACATCGCCTCAAAGTAAAAGACATTCTTTATGCGCAGGTAGTTAAGACTTGGGATCTTGCTTATAAACTAACGGGAGTGCAAGCAAGATCATGGATAGGCTCTATAA
>CAIOTO010000150.1 GCA_903861255.1 uncultured Alphaproteobacteria bacterium
ACTTATATTTTAAAATACATATTTCAATTATAATTCTTACATATAATAATTAAAAAACGATTAAAATCACAGTCCATTTTCTCATTTTTTTAACAACTGAAAGATCTGTTAATTATCAAAACACAACAGCCTTTAAAGAGAAAGATAGTCCTTTCCCCCTAAATACGTTATATTCATGGACACTATTAATATGATTTAGGACTTTCCTTTTATGAAATTTTCGCTCTCTTGGCTCAAAGAATACCTTGATACAACCGCAAGCAATGATGAAATTGCAAGCGCACTCGTAGCCGTTGGTATTGAAGTAGAACACGTTGATGACCCAAGTGAACGCTTAAAAGGATTTGTCGTAGGGCACGTTATAACATGCGAACGCCACCCAAATGCCGATCGCCTAAGCTTATGCACTGTTGAAGATGGCACAATCACTGAGGGCAAACCTACAGCACACCAGGTTGTTTGCGGTGCACCTAATGTACGCGCCAACATGAAAGTTGCTTTTGCTCGTATTGGCACGGTCATCCCAGACACAGGAATACCCCTTAAAAAGGGAAGCATACGGAACGTTGAGAGCCTCGGCATGCTGTGTTCCAGTCGCGAGTTGCTACTTGGCGACGATGCCGATGGTATTATGGATTTAGATGCATCACTAACAACTCGCGCAGACTTAGCGATCAGTCTTAACCTAAACGACCCCATAATTGATGTAAGCATCACGCCAAACCGCAGTGATTGCTTTTCCATATACGGTATAGCACGTGATTTAGCAGCTTTTGGTATAGGAACACTAAAACCACGACCAACACCACAATTCAAAACATCTGGTGCCTGCGATATTGCGCTTAATATAACGGATCCAAATACGTACCACTTCACAACACGAACAATCAAAGGCGTAAAAAACGGAGCAAGCCCTGAATGGGCCCAAAACCGTCTTCGATCAGCTGGATGCAAGCCTATTTCAGCACTTGTCGATGCAACGAATTTGATTTGTCTAGAACTTGGTCGTCCACTTCATGTGTTTGATAAAAACAAACTATCAGGAAATAAATTTGACATACATGCAGCCACTGGCGGTGAGACATTTATTGGACTTAACGAAAAAGAATATGCACTTTCAGAAGGTATGTCTGTCATTTCTGATGTATCAGGCGTTATATCACTTGCTGGTATAATGGGCGGCCTTTCAACAGGATGCGACGATCAAACAACAGATGTCGTACTAGAATCAGCGTTATTTAACCCAGCACATATAGCCCTAACAGGTCAAGCGACTGCAATATTAAGCGATGCACGCACACGTTTTGAACGAGGTGTTGACGCTAATGATGTAATATTCGGCCTTGATTATGCAACGCACCTTATTTTGGAATGGTGCGGGGGCACAGCATCGGACATGGCTCAATCAGGTGAATATGTGAATCAACCACCAGCGCCTATTCCTGTGTCATTGTCACAAACACGATTAACATCCATATCAGGTGACAGCAAAATCACACTCGCTGACGCCATGTCAATTCTAAATAAACTTGGCTTTGCTGAACAAGCATCATCTGCCACGGAAATCACTGTATGTGTGCCATCTCATCGGCATGACGTAACACTGGATGTTGATTTGATTGAAGAAGTACTTCGTATCAGCGGCTATGACTCTATACCAGAAGCGACGCTGCCTTTGATTTTACCCGTTGATACTAATACAATACGCGAACGTCTCAATACATTTTTCACAAGCCGCGGTTATAACGAAGCCTACACTTGGTCGTTCATACCAAAAGATACAGCAGCTTTATTTGGAACTGGTATCGCTTTATCAAAACCCCTTAATGCAGAAATGGCTGTGCTTCGCCCCAGTGTATTGCCGGGACTGCTCAATATTGCAGCCAATGGTCAAAAACGATCACAGCCAAATAGTGCGTACATTGAATATGCCCCGCAATTTCATGAAACAGACAAAGGCCTTGTAGAAATGCGTACTCTTTCTGGGTTACGTGTTTTTTCAAAAGGAAAGCGTCACTGGCAAAAGCCCGAAACAGCACCTGACCTCTATGCTATTAAGAACGATGTTTTGACTGCGTTAGAGCTTTTCAGATTGAGCAATATTCAAATTGATGCAAACGCACCTGGTTATTATCATCCAGGACGATCTGCTGTCATTAAACAAGGACAAAAGATTATCGCACAGTTTGGTGAAATTCACCCCAGCATTACAAAAGAACTAGGCGTTAATGGAACCGCCATCGGGTTTGAAATTTTTCTTGACGCGTTACCGCTTAAACAAAAAGACAAAAAGGCAGCATTCACACCCGCCATTTATCAATCGGTATCACGTGATTTTGCCTTTTGGGTTGATACAAAGGTAACATCAGATCAATTGATCAAGATTGTGCAAAAAGTTGACCGTGAACTGATCGATGGCATTAATGTATTTGATGTCTACAGCGGAGATAAAGCACCAATGGGGCAAAAATCCATTGCCATTGAAGTTGCATTGCAGCCAAAGAAACAAACATTAACAGATGATGATTTAATGTCATTTCAGAATAAGGTTATTGCGGAAGTAGAAAAATTGTGCGGCGGCCGTATTCGTGATGCTGGGAATTAATCATTAGCTAACCCAATAGAGTCGTTCGCCTATAAAATAGGTTATATTTCACGGTCATTGCGAGCCCTAAAAGGGCGTGGCAATCTGCCTATTTATACAGAGATCGCCACGGCACTACGTGCCTCGCGATGACAAATTCATGACCATTGTACGAGTAAGTGCACCTACAAACATACTTTTCTTTAGCAATTCATGACGATCCTATCAAAGACAGAGGACTACTTCCAGAAGGCTTACAATATTGAGACGTCATTAATTCTATACGTGTTGGAACGTGATCAGCGTGATTAGAATGATACGGATCAGAAGACGACCTTTGTATTTTGGGAGTAGGAGACATGATAGAGGAATCAACATGACTATTTGCACTATGAGACCTTTTTAATAAGGATAACAACCTTTTCTGTTCTTCTTCATAATATGTATAGATTGCAACTCCAACTTCTGTAAGTTTAAAGCTCTTAAGAGAAGATAAAATCTCAACAATGATTTCTGACTCGTCCACCTCAACTGCGTATTCCAATCAATTCGATCATCAATTCCAATTTTATTCGGGCACCGATTCCAATAATATCCGAGCACTGATTCCAATTTTATTCGGGCATAAATCGAAGAGAATCAACGTTGC
>CAIOTO010000151.1 GCA_903861255.1 uncultured Alphaproteobacteria bacterium
ATAATAAAATAACATATAAATAAGGTTTTCATTTTATGTTTAAAAAAGAATTTACAGCAAAAGAAATTGCATTTTATATCCTGTCCCTTGGATTAACACAATTATCATATGCATCTGAGCAGTTAGAACAGCTTGAAAGAAAGAAAGTTTTCACTCAGCAGGATTTAATCGATGCGGCAAAGGGTGGCAATTTAGATGAGCAGGATTTAATCGATGTGGTAAAGGGTGGCAATTTAGATGAAATGAATGAAATTTTATCAGACTTCGTCAAACGAAAAACACCCATATCTCAAGACACAATAAATACGATATTTCTAGTTTTAGCAGAAAACAATCATTTTAATATGATGGAGTTTATTATAAACCAACATAAAAATGGTTTGCCGATTCCAGATAAAGAGCATGTAACTGAAGCATTTTATGCTGCAGGAGAGAATAATAATTTAGATATGATGCGATTTATTACAGACCAACATAAAAATGACCTACCGCCTCCAGCTGCCTATGTTGTAGATCTACTATTTTATAAGGCGGCAGAAAATAGCCGTTTCGATACCATGCAATGTATTATAGACCAACACAAAAACGGTTTACCACTTCCAGATGTAAGTGAGGAATCTTTGATAGCATTAGATGAGATGGAAGAAAGTAAGCTTTTTGATGTGATGAAATTTATTATAGGCCAGCATAAGAATGGTTTACCGCTTCCAGAATATGGAATAGTAGCTGGGTTATTTCATAAGGCAGCATCAAAAAACGATTTCAATATGATGAAATTTATTATAGACCACCAGCATAAGAATGGTTTACCGATTCCAGATGCAAGTTGGTCACTTTATGGTGCAGCTAAAGATAATAATTTAGCTATGATGCGATTTATTATAGACCAACATAAAAACGGATTATCGTTTCAGGCTAAAGCACTTATATATTCTGCATTTGAAATTACATCTCAATATAATAATTTAGATATGATGCGGTTTATGATTTTTTCTGAATTATTCGTACTAGTTCACGAAGATCATCAAATTGACGGAAATCGTTATATTGATGAATATTTAAACAAACCAACCACGACTGAGCAACAACGTGCTCAAATTCAATCTGCAGTGACCGCACGTCGCAATTTTGATGCATTATTGGCTAACCCTGCCCCAGACGCAGATCCACAACATGTACTTAATGCAAGGATTATGAACCTAACACCTAATGAACGTGCAACTACCATAACTCCTTCGTTTATTCAATTATGCAACCAGCGCTACCCATTACCAGAAAATGAAAATGAATGGCTTTCTCTGGCACGAACTGGGGATATTGAAACGATTGAACTAGCAATGCATTTGGGCATTTTTCCAACACAAAAAACACTTAATAAAATGCTCATTGAAGCTGCAACAGCAGGCCAGGCAAGAATAGCTGAAGTATTGACTCGTCCCGCAGAATTTCATCCAACGGCATTGCATCCTCATGACACATACACACATCATCCGATCACGCAAATGCTTATGGATCAGAACTTGAACGTTAGCCAGCATGCGATTACACAAGCATTTGGTCTTGCATTGAATGAAGGTCTAATAATTAAAAAGAGGAAGGGTGATTATTCTAAGTTTTCCAATGTCCTAGATGCATTGCAACCATCGTTGAATCCAAAGGAAAAGAAAGATAAAGGCAATAAAGATTTCCGAATGATAGGAAAATCGTTAGAAGTGCGTTCCTAAATAACCAAGAACCCCATGGGTAATAAATATCTTTTCTATACTGGCTGGATCATACCTAGGCACCTGAAATGTAAAGAAACAGGCAGATCCACAGGTCGATGCACCGGGAAATGCACAAAAAAATGAGGTATAAATCATTTTACAATTGAATAGCGATATGTCACATATCTAACAGTTTTTTTGAAAGGTGGAAACATAATATGATAATATTTTTTAGTTGCAAGTGAAAATAATAACTAGAAAGAAATCCCATGAACGAACATCAAAAACAAATCGCTAAACAATGCAAGCAAGGCGCTGAAAATAACACAATGGATTTTCCAGAAATTGTTATGACTTTGATCCAAGCTGGGTTTGATCGATATATAGTTGATTTTTGCACATCAACGGCCACTTATTATCTGCCCAATGGGGATTATGTAACCCTTGATTTTCAAGGAATTGAAACTGCTGTCCCCGAACTATTTAATGTAGATTCTATAAAAAAAGCTATCTATGTCGCCCAAACAAAGGCTGAAAACTACACCTACACGTGGTTTTGTGAAACCATCATGAGCGCAGGATGCACAAATTATCTTGTATCCTTAGTGGGAAAACGCGTTGTCTATTTTGGCCGGACAGGGGACACGCATATTGAACATTTTCCGAAATAAAAACTAGAAATCAACGAAAGAGGTGAAGCCTCTGTGTTAAGCACGCGGATGAAACAGAGGGAGGGTTCATAAGTGGGTCCTTGGGTTAAACCGGAGGAAAGCTGATGGTTTTTTTGGTATAAAAAAACGTCCACACCGCATTGTTTTATAAAAACGACAAATGAAGTTAATTTAAATAAATTTTTATCTTGTGCCAATTAGTTCCCGAAGGTAAAGTCATCCGTGTAAAGCTTATGAACTTTAAATGTAAAAAGGAACACGTATGAAAAAATCCTTAATCGTGCTTGCTATACTTGTGCTAACGCCCTTTATCCCACTCAATGCTACGCAATCTACAGCCATACAACCAACAAACACCAACCAAATGCCGAAGGCCGCTCAAACGAAAAACGCAGGCCCACGTATTTTTTCAGGCAGCGCCAACCCACAACTCGGTAGCAAGATAAGTGAAATTTTTGGTCAAACACCAGGTGATATCAATTTGAAGCGCTTTAATGATGGTGAAATCAGCATTCAATATAATGAAAATCTTCGCGGCAAAAATATTTTTATATTTCAACCAACATGCAGCACAAGCAAAGCCGATGTTGATAAGCATTTAATGGAACTTTTCTTTATGACAAAGGCCGCAAAACGTGCGTCTTCGGCAAGTATAACTGCGATTATTCCTTATTTTGGTTATGCACGTCAGGACCGAAAAACATCAGCACGTGTGACCATTTCAGCACCCGATGTTGCCAGTCTTATCGAATTCGCCGGCGTTAATCGTGTGATTTCTGTCGATTTACATTGCGGCCAAATTCAAGGTTTTTTTAGGGATATCCCTGTGGATAATTTGCCTGCTTCGGTTGTTTTTGCGCCTTATATTGCAACGCTTAATTTAAAGAATCCTGTCATTGTTTCGCCTGATGCGGGCGGCGCCGAACGTGCTCACAAGTTTCAAGCTATCTTAACAAATTATGGTGTTAACGCAGGATACGCCATGATCGTCAAAGAACGTGCCGAAGCCGGAGTCATTGCAAAAATGGATTTAGTCGGCGACGTTACCGGTAAAGATGCAATCATTATTGATGATATGTGTGACACGGGCGGCACGTTGATTAAGGCGGGCGAGGAGCTAATCCGAAGAGGCGCAAGAAGTGTTTATGCTTGCTTTACGCATCCTGTTTTCTCAAAAGATGCAATTGAAAAACTTGGTAAGTCATGCTTTACAAAAATCATTACAACAGACACGATTCCATTGCGAAGCGAGGCACCAGCGAATCTTGTTGTACTTTCGGTCGCACCAATGCTGGCCGAGGTTATCAAGCGCATTGAAAATGACGATTCAGTGTCCGAATATTTTAATAATCCGACGTTGGTGGGTCCACAAGTAATGCCTGTAAAGGTGGAAACAAAGACGGAAGAGAAAACAAAGATCAGCATGCTCCCTGAATTCTTACAAAAGATAATATCATGAGGAATGCCCTACCGTCATGGCGAGATTGCGAAGCAAGCGTGAACCACGGAAGCTTAAGCTTTCTCCATCCTTCGCCAAAGGCTTCGACCTGGCAGGCTGTGATGACGGTGGATCTTGTACGATGGGTATATATCTATCGAATTTCAATTGATTGGGGCGCGCAAGTTTTTTGTTGATATACCAACCACCAGCAGAGGCCGGTGATTGGATTATTAATTATTATTCAGTTCTTAAAAAAAATTCCGTAGGTGTTCCTGCAGGGTTCTCTTTGATAAATTGCGCATACTTTGCCAACTGAGATTCATCAAACATTTCGAATGGGCTGACACTGCAAGTCTTGCTAACACTAGCTTTTGCATATTTTCCTAAATCTGATTCACTTAATATTTCGAATGGGCTGACATTAGAATTTCTGTGATTTGCAGGCATGCTATCAGGTCCGTCTATGCAAAACCCGTTGCTTGCAGCAAGTACTGTTGCTAAAAATAATATTGTTTTTTTCATATGGTGTTCTCCTGTATGTATGAACATATTGTTTTGCATGATTGTTCATATATTACATATGTGCATTGTTTTATTGCTATTCAAGAGCAAGAATATATTTTTTTTAACGAATTTAAAAAAATAAACGAGTAAGTTAAGTTGTTGGATTAGTTTAAAATTGACCAAAATTATGAGGTCGTGTTAGTAGTTATCCTTGATAAACATTAATTTTCAATAAAGGGTGTTGGTTATGAAATTGAATTTTTTGAAGTATGGCGCGTATGTGCTGATTGTGGCTTTAAGTGTTGAGAAGACGTTATGTGCAAGTCAAGAGGTGGGCCCCGTTGATGGAGGAGGATTGTATCGTACGAAATCAAAAAGCTATGTTGTTAATAGGGCTGATTCTATAAAGGAAAGAGCAGATAAAGAGCAAACGGCATATAAAAAGGCCTTGGCAGAAGGATCGACGCATGAACAAGGACGTTTAAAATTTTCTGAAACCTTGCCTGCGGTTATCTTGTATGCACAAGACGGTCCAGCTGGCAAACCTAAACCAAAGAAAAGATCAAACACATTAAAGAATCCTAGGCCGCCTATTGCAAGCTATGATCTTGACGCATAACACGTAGTCAGTCCTATCAGGATTTCGTTGGTGCAATAGAAGAGGTTCAAGCAGAGCTGATGGATATAACGCAAGCGGTTGTTCCAGCCAAAACAAGGTCGCAAAAAAGAAAATTCACAGACTTGATCAGTAATGATGACCTGACAGAGATTTCAGCAGGTGCTCTTTTCAAGGAAATAAAGTTAATTTGTACAAACAGAGAAGGTCATAAAATAGGCAAAGGAAAATTTAGGCATGTAATGTCTGCGCAAAAGAAAATGGTTATTGACATGTTTGATGCTTACAAAATCAAGCTAAAAGAAGGCAGGGATATTCCGCAGAATCAAGATTACTTTAATCGTTATGACAGTCTTAAGGCTGAGTTTTCTTCTGCGGTGGATAATTTTGTTTTAAGTGGCTCTTTTACACATTAAATCTAAAGTTAAAGATATCTCCGTCTTTGGCTACATATTCGCGGCCTTCCTGGCGGAGCTTTCCAGCAGCGCGGGCGTTGGTTTCACCATTGCATTCAACATAATCGTCATAGGCCATAGTTTCTGCGCAGATGAATCCGCGTTCGAAATCAGAGTGGATGACTCCGGCAGAGCCAGGGGCTTTTGTGCCTTGGGTGATAGTCCACGCGCGGGCTTCTTTCGGGCCGACGGTGAAGAATGTGAGTAGGCCGAGCAGTGAATAGCCTTCGCGAATGATGCGTTTTAGGCCGGTTTCGGTAAGGCCAAGGCTTTCCAAGAATTCAGCTTGTTCTTCGAGGGGAAGTTGCGCAACTTCGGATTCGATAGCGGCTGAAATGACAACGGCTTTTGCGCCGATGGTTTTTGCGTAATCGAAGACTTGTTTTGTAAAGGCGTTGCCTGTTTCGGCCTCAGATTCAGCGACGTTGCAGATGTATAAGATGGGTTTAGAGGTCAGTAGTTGCAGTTGCGCAAAAAGGGATTCTTCGTCTTTTGTGATTTTTGCGGCGGAGGCGGGTTTGCCCTCTTGCAATAGTGGGAGTACTTTTTTGATGAGTTCGAGCGTGTTTTTAGCCTCGGCATCATTGCTGCGGGCGCGTTTTTCAAGACCGTTTATGCGGCGCTCGAGGCTTTCCATATCAGAAATCATCAGTTCAGTTTCGATGGTGGTCATATCACGTAGTGGGTTAACGGATCCATCAACGTGTGTAATATCGTCGTCTTCGAAACAGCGCAGGACGTGGAAAATAGCATCAACGGATCGGATGTGACCTAGGAATTGGTTGCCGAGCCCTTCACCCTTGCTGGCGCCGCGCACAAGGCCGGCGATGTCAACGATTTCAAGTTGTGTTGGGATGATCTTTTGCGATTTCGCAATGGATGCAATTTTATCAAGACGGTCATCGGGAACACCAATTCTGCCTGTATTTGGTTCAATCGTGCAAAAGGGGTAGTTGGCCGCTTCGGCTGCCGCTGTTGCTGTGAGTGCGTTAAACAGTGTTGATTTGCCAACGTTTGGTAGGCCGACGATGCCGCAATTGAATCCCATGGTGGTTCTTTCTTTTATATAATTTTAGATTACTTTACGAATAACCCACCGTCATCACGAGGAGGCCAGCCGACGTGGTGATCCAGGCTGTTTCTGGATGGCCACACCCCTTCGGGGCTCGCCATGACGGAGGAATGCGAAAAATAACTGATACTTTGGATTAATATTTTCGAATCTATAATGCATTATTTTAAGCAGAATCGGAATGTTTTTTTGTAATTGATGGGGTGTAAATAAAAAAAGCGACCCGTGAGAGTCGCCTTTTGTAGTGTGTAGTGACAGAGTGCGGGTAGCGTGTGCTTTAGGAAGCATCCACGTCTTCTGGTATGTAAACACCACGACTGAGAACTGCGAATTTCTTTGTTTGTTGTAGGAATATGATCTCTTGTCTTTCCACTCCGTCGACGTTTATCGTTGAGTCAAGATAGCTTGCAATCATGTCCTCAGTGATTCTTGTGTAAAGTTTGCTGAAATCTATATGAGAAAAAAAATCTACTTTAGGCATTTTTAAAGAATCTGTTATGCCTTTAAATATTTCACTGTAATCTATCGTGCGTGGAATTATGAACGTTGCAGCTTGTGCCCTAAAATCATTTTTATCATTTGGCGCGAGGTTGCTTAATGACTGAATAATATATTTTTCATTTGCATCCATTGTCTCCATCGCCATTGCGGCTGAAGCCAATGTGATCATTGCTAAAGTTGCGAGTTTTGTAATCATGGTAAAATCCTTTTAGGTAAAAATAAGAGAGTCGTTTGTTATTATTATTTATATAAGCATGATAACAGTATAAATCAATTTGTTTTTTGAAAATAATTAAAATTGGTGACTATGACTATAATTTTGACTTTAAAAATAATTCTCAATGGGCTTTTTTATTTTTTGACAATTTTCGATAAAAACGTTATAAATTAGATATAATACGACGTATTGTGTCCAGCGTTAGGATGTGCACAAAACGGTTATCAACACATAAGAATGCAAAAGGCGAGTCAGAAATGGCTCGCTTGTTACCAACAGGCTCGCAATTTTTGCGGGCTTTTTTTTGTTTAAAAATAGGAGAGAGAATATGAAAAAGTGGTTATGGATTTGTGTCGCTTTATGCTTAATGGCTGATGTTGGTCAAGCTTCAATGGAGAGCTTAGAGACTATGCGTAGCCTATCAGCGCAAAGGATAGAAGGTTTTATTGATCTTGAGAGGCAACAACAGAGGACTTTATATAATCAAAAAGATTATAAAGAAGAAAGCCGAATAGAATTTAATGTCAATTTTGTGTTTTTGACAGCTAAAGGAATGATTGTTCGCGAAGATATAAGGCCAACACTACTCATTGGCACAGTTTGTTTTGTGGGCGGTTTTTCAGTTTTGCACTACCTTGGGGTTTTGTAAAAATTTATCTTTTTTTTGCCAAGATAACATGTGATCCTTATGGAAGGTGATGGGGATAGTGATCTTAGGCATGGTAAATTTTTGTCGTTTTTATGTTTATTACGCATGCTTTATTTTAGCGCAGGTCGTTCAATGCGGTTTTGCAAGTGGTCAATCTCAATTCTTGGACGTGGACCGAATAAAGCTTGGTTATGAGGCTACACATGCGCGGTATGTAGGACGGTTATATGAGGTTTATCAATATCCTTATAGAAGTTGTGAAGCGGTTGTGCCTGCTGGGTCTTTCGCTTATTACACGGATGGATTTTGTTTTACAGATGCGCATTGTATTGATGAAAGAGGCGGGTGGTCGCGATATTTCGATCCAGATAGGTATTTTAAAATAGGGTATCGTGTTTCTTTTGAAATAGAAGACGGAAGACATACTTATTTTAATATTCTTGCCTATAAAATACATGAAGGATACGCAAAAGAGGGCGCTTATTATGATATCGCATTGCTTCGGCTAGATAAGGTAATTGAAGAATTTAAAGAAGCAAAAGATGTGTATGATTTTACACAGTATAAATCATCTTTGTTCACGATTGGAAAATGTGTGGAAGCAGGCGATACACTTACTTATGTCGGATATGGGCATGCAGGCGAAGAGACAGATTATTGTGTTAAATTTGACGCGCATAGACGAGGATGTCAATCAAAGCTTTTTAGTATACAAAATAGTCGCTTAATCCTTTCAATGCCATATCAAGTCGATTTGATTGTTTTATCTGAAAATGAGTATTGTTTGGAATCACGGACGCCTTATCAAAATGAATCGATAGTTAGAGAGAATATGAGTGGCGGCATAACGCTAATGAATGAGCGAATTGTGGGATTAAGTCATGGTTCTACTTACAAGCTTTTAAGTTATAAGGATTACTTTATTGCTATGTTTTTGCATTATACGGCTTATTTTGTGAATCAAGTGACTCTTAGTAGTGTGCCGAAGTTAAGAGGGTCGCATGCATTTAAAGGTGTTATGGCAGGGAGCCTTATGTTGGGGCCACATAAACAATGGATTGATAATAGTTGTGCCGAAAGTTGGAATACAAGCCATACGTGGGTTAAGAATAACGTGTGGGGAAATAATGTGAATAAAACAGATAAGAACCAATCCCACAACTTTTTATTCCATCTATTTGATTATTAGAATAATCAAACCCTTAAGGGAACACATTTATTTCACCATTATTTTCGTCATTTTTATCCCGATTAGTGCAACTAGTCGACTCAAAAAAAGACTTGATACTGACGAAATAAATTTTGTTTATATGTAAATATAAAATTGTCGAATTGGTTCTAAAATGGGGTGAAATCAGCCATTTTGAAAATGCATATAAGGGCGGATCTTCGGAGTCGCTTTTTTTGTTAACCAGCCTTGTGTGAGAAATCTGCACGGGCTTTTTTTTGTTTAAAAATAGGAGAGAAAATATGAAACGATTTAAAGAAATGTGGAAAAAAGGCCTGCACAGCCGTGGCGGGGATGTGGGATGTGATGCTGGTATTGGATCAGGTGCTGGCACGTTTGCAGGAACGTTCGGCAGTTCATATTATGTGCCAACCAACCGTTTTGATCGCTTTGTGGATGAAGGCTACCGGCAGAACGTGATTGCGTATCGCTGTGTGAATGTGATTGCACGTGCTTTGGCAAGTGTGCCGTGGCTTTTGTATCAACGTGATCATGTTGGCAAAGGTGTGGATGAACACGAAATTGAATCGCATCCATTGTTAGCATTGATGAACTGTCCAAGCCCGCGTCAAGCGGGTTCTTCATTTATGGAGGAGGTTGTGAGTTACCTTTTACTGTCGGGCAATAGTTATATCGAGGCGGTTTTGGATGGTAATGATGTGCCAGTTGCGCTGTTTCCAGTGCGGCCAGATCGCGTGAAGATTAAACCGGGGGATCGCGGCGTGCCGGCTTCGTATTCAATGCGTTTAGGTGCGGATAAGTATAGGGAATTCCTTGTGGATCCGTTAACCGGGCAATCGAAGATGCTGCATATAAAATTGTTTCACCCGATGAATGATTGGTATGGGTTGAGTCCGATGGAGGCGGCAGCAAAAGCGATTGATCAGCATAATGCGGTGGGCGGGCATAACTTGGCGCTTTTGAGTAATGGCGGCAGGCCTTCGGGTGCGTTGATGATTCGGCCGAATGAAAATGGGCTGGGTTTGACGGATGGCCAGCGGTCAAATTTGCGCGGGGATTTGAAACGCGCGTATGAAGGTGCCGATAATGCAGGTCGTGTGATGATTCTAGAGGGGGATTTCGAATGGAAAGAAATGGGCATGACACCCAAGGATTTAGATTTTGTCGAGGGTAAAAATGTGTCTGCACGTGAGATTTGTCAGGCCTTTGGGGTGCCGCCGATGCTAGCCGGTGTGCCAGGTGATGCAACGTTTGCCAATTATCGCGAGGCACGTTTTCACCTGTGGGAGGATACGATTTTGCCATTGTTAGAGATGCTGTCGGCGGAGTTTAATCTGTGGTTGCAGCCTTATTTTGGGCAGGATTTACGGTTGGGGTACGATCTGGATGGCATACAAGCCCTGGCGCCAAAGCGTGAAGCCATGTGGCAAAAAATTGCAGCGGCGGACTTTCTGACAGTGGATGAGAAACGAGCGGCAGTGGGCTACAGCCCTATTCCCGGCACAAAAATGGTTGATTAGTGCAGTCCTCTGCGATATCTGCGCTGCTCATTGGCTTCAGCCAACTGCGCGGCTCGAATCTTGACGTCTTGCTACTCAAACATTTTTGAAGCCGGGAATACTTGAATAAGGCTTGAAGTGGATTCCATCTGCGCTATCTGCGGTGCTCATTTACTTCAGTAAACTCCGCTCCTCGAATCTTGCTGTCTTTTTTTAAAAGGAGAAATAGAATGTGTAAAATTAGAATGATGTGTTTGTACGTATTGTTGGCCGGGAACATAAATGCAGCTGACATGCTGAATGGTCTTTTGGATCAGGTGAGTGGTTTGTTTGTGAGCAGCGCAGTAGGGTTGATCGAGAGAGACCCAGAATCTGGTGTATTTGAAGAAATCGTGCACGCTGAGAGGTTGATTAATAGAGTGCCAAATCAGGCTGTCCTTGAACCAAAAGTGATGATTGATGGAATGCAATATGTGAAGCTCAGTGATATTAATAAAATAATTGAGAGTCGTGGAAACCAAGTAACATATGCTTCGTATGTACTTTCTGTTCTTAAAAAATGTAGAGAGGGCGATGGAAAGGCAATAGCAACAGTTATTGCATCGCTTTTGGCAACACATGGATTGATAAAATTATTTATCTAAAATTTTATCGATTTGAGCTATTTAAAGATGGGTGGTAGCATGAAATAAGTACCTGTTTAAAAGTCTGTTTCTTGCTATTTCTTTCTCGTATTTGTAGGGTATTTTGGGTTGTTTTTGGTTTTTGTGCATATGCTTCTACTCCAGATGGCTCTGTGAACTATCCGCTACGTTCGACGAAGCCGAGTTATTCTGTTGCAACAGAAGAAATGCTGACAGACGAAGGGGCGCGAGCGTTAGCAGAATCTAATCCTTTATTTTGTAGTGTGGGATGCCTAACGGTTTATTCAGGAAAGACTATCGTGGCTAATAGACCTGCTGCGTAAGTCGCATTAGCGCTAATTTTTACAGAAAAAAGTTTAAATTCTAAGGGAAATATAAGAAAGTAGGGAATCCAACGATCAAACCAGATTCCCCATGTCCCTAAAATACATTAAAATCAGAAAAAG
>CAIOTO010000152.1 GCA_903861255.1 uncultured Alphaproteobacteria bacterium
AACATCACGAAGTCTAGAAATGGTTGACTTGTCATTGCGACTTCATTATTACGCTCATGAGCCGAAGTTTATAGGGGCGTACATGGCATCTTTTCTGTCAACCTTTAGTTAAGTGTCTCGCGAATTTTAGTCAATATTTATTTGATTGTTTTTTCAACCCATTAGGCATGATGAGTACATTCTTGCCTGATGGCGATACTGGTGGAATCATGAAAGACTCTGGTAATTATCCTAATCTTTCCCGTGGATACACATGTGAACTCAAACACAACTCGCCATTAACTGAAATTTCGCCTTATTGGCACAATAGCTATCAGTGTGGTGCATTTGGAATTGTTTCGACGGTCAATGATCTTCTTGTGTGGAATAGAAAATTTCATAATGAAATGGTTTTGCCGCCAGCAGTCACAGCATTAATGCTTACTGAACATGTGGTAAAAAATATGAAAGCGCCACATCATTACTATTGCTACGGAATATGCAAATCCATTCAAGATGAAAAAATTATTTTTGAACATGACGGTTCCATTTCCGGTTTTAGGACAGTACTAGCTTATCACCCACAAGAAAGACTATCTTTTGTTTCATTCCAAAACATTGGTATGACATTGAATATGGCTCTTCTCAATATTCCTGATGTGTTTAAGAAGGCACAAGAAATTCACAAAGAACTCAGATTGACTGATTCAATAGAATATGAAAAAAGAGTAACAGAAATAATAATGAAAGAAGCCCCTAATGAGTTTGCAAGATATGTTGGAATTCTGCCTCCTTATTCGTTCGGCCTCTTAAATATGTAAGGAAATCTGTAAAACGAAAAAGTGCTGCGGATTAAGGCTTTTAAAACTTCTATTCAGTTGCTGCAGAAATCAATGGCATTAAATACTACTTCGTCCCCGCATACGGTGTTTCGCCAACTCGACCACTGCGCGCGTTTCAATTTCTAACAATAATCCCTTTAGGTGATCATCTAAATTATCCGTGCTCATTTGCTTGACGTAATTTTGAATTGTCATGATTGATTCAGGGGCAATGCTGCCGCCTAGCAACTGACCACGTAGCTTTTCAAGTTCATCTAATAAGGTCAATCCTTTTTGGATTCCTTTTTGTTCTGGTGAGGGCTCATCCAGATCAGTAAACATAGGATCAACTGAAAATACAGCTGTGCTTTGATGAACAGGTGCTGATGAACGTTCGTCCATAGCGTCCGCAAAACCATGTGTTTCTGACTTTTTTTCTTTTTTTGTTGTTCGTGTGCTTTTTTGAATGCGATCAAAACCAGGTGAGCGAATCTCCATAAGAGTTCCTTTTCAATAAAACAAATACGCTGTATATATGACCATATAAGATGCGCATATATATCATACCTTAAAAAAGAGACTTTTTGATGAAAAATAGTATAAAACAAGATCAAATTGATCGAATTGCAGCAGCATGGGATGGCGCTGTTCCTTTAGATACCCTTTCAATTGATGTAAATGCGATTTTGGATCAGCTTGATACGGGTGCAATTCGTGTATGCGAGAAAATCGATGGCACTTGGCAGACGCATCAATGGATCAAAAAGGCGATATTGTTATCCTTTCGTTTGAATCAAAATAATGTCAGCAGCGACGGCGCGCCATTTGCTTGGTATGATAAAGTGCCTCTTAAAACAGAAGGTTGGGATCAAGCAGCTTTTGCTGCCGCCGCTTTTCGTGCCGTGCCTGGTTCGATTGTTCGCCGCGGCGCCTTTATAGAACGTAATGTTATTTTAATGCCGTCGTTCGTTAATATCGGTGCATATGTTGGTGAAGGAACCCTTGTCGATACGTGGGCGACCATTGGATCGTGTGCGCAGATCGGTAAGAATTGTCACATTTCAGGCGGCACTGGCATTGGCGGTGTGTTGGAACCTGTTCAAGCGAATCCTGTTATTATCGAGGATAATTGTTTTATTGGTGCGCGTTCTGAAATTGCTGAAGGTGTCATCGTTGAAGAAGGCGCTGTTATTTCTATGGGTGTATTCATAGGCGCATCAACAAAGATCGTCGACCGTGCAACCGGCGATGTGTCTTATGGCCGTGTGCCAGCGTATTCAGTTGTTGTGCCAGGTGTTTTGCCGTCAAAAGATGCTTTTGCACCAGCACTTTCGTGCGCGGTAATTGTGAAGCGCGTCGATGAAAAGACACGATCAAAAACGTCAATTAATGCATTGCTGCGGGATTAAATTGAAAGAAAAATAGTATGAAATTAGATTTATCGTCTTATGAAAAAGCAATAACACAATTAGAAAATGCCCTTAAGACATACAGCTTTGATCTTGTTCAAAGTAATCCAGATCTTGTAATGCATGAGAGGGCAGGTGCGATTCAAGCTTTTGAATTTGTATATGAATTGTCATGGAAGTTCATTAAACGCTATTTGGAAATAACGGAGCCTACGCCAGAAATCATAGATCAAATATCATTTCCTGAATTGATTAGAACAGCGTGTGAAAAAGGTTTGATTCAGTCTGACGTGAATCAGTGGCGTTTGTATCGTCAGTACAGAAGTACAACAAGTCATACGTATGATGAAGAAAAAGCTGAGTTGATTTTTGATGAGTTACCGAAATTTCTTGAAGAGGCTAAAAAATTATTAAAGACCTTACAAGAAAGAAATACGTGAGATGAGCGTGCATATTACGGATGGTGAATATAAAATTGTCCAGCAAACGATATCTAGTATTTTGCCTGCATCTGCCAAGGTTTATGTGTTTGGTTCCAGGGTGCGCGAGAATTGCAAACCTTTTTCCGATTTAGATCTTGCCATTGATTTAGGTCGCCCTTTATCAATCAAAGAAAAAATGGAATTAAGCGATGCTTTTGATGAGTCTTGCCTTATTTTTAAAGTTGATATTTTAGATTTGTATAGTGCGTCTCATTCATTTAAGCAAACTATTGAGCAAGATCTTTTTTTGTTAGTCAAAGATGGGATGTCAGCATGACCAACCCCTTTGACCCCATCGCACTTACACAAAGTCTCATTCGTTTTAGAAGCGTAACGCCCAATGACGCCGGTTGCATGGATTATATCGAAAGTCTGCTGACACCACTTGGATTTGAATGCCACCGTGTTTGTTTCGGCGAAGGTGCCGAGCGTGTTGAGAATTTTTATGCCCGGCTTGGCGCAAGTGTCCCGCATTTATGTTTTCTTGGGCACACGGATGTTGTGCCTATTGGCGATGCCGCTTTGTGGAGCAGCGATCCTTTTGCCGCAGAAATCCGTGATGATCATGTAATTGGGCGCGGCGCGTGTGATATGAAGGGGGCAATTGCGTGCTTTATTGCAGCCGTTCATCGAGTGGTTCAAAATGGTGACACCAAGGGGTCTCTGAGTATTTTGCTAACCTCTGATGAGGAAGGGCCTGCCCAGAACGGCGTGAAACGTATGATTCCGTGGCTGCGTGAACGCGGTGAAGTGATTGATTTTTGCCTTGGGGGAGAACCAACCAACCCTTTGAAGCTTGGCGAGATGATCAAGATTGGACGTCGCGGTAGCCTTAGCATGACGCTTGATGTCATTGGTACAGCAGGTCATGTGGCGTACCCACAATTTGCGTTGAATCCGATTGCACCGCTGATAAATTTTTTAACGCGCATAAAGGCATTGACTTTCGATGCTGGTACAGCTCAATTCGATCCGTCTCATTTGGAAGTTACGACGATTGACGTGGGTAATCCAACCAGCAATGTTATTCCCGGCAAAGCCAGTGCAACGCTTAATGTCCGTTTTAATCCAACATATACATTAGAAACATTGCAGGCGCTGCTAAGCGAGGAGCTTGATGAGATCAAGAATCTGCATGATTCGCGTCTGGTTTGGCAGGCAACTTACCGCCCCTCGGCAGAAGCCTTTTTGAAAAAGAATCCGGCTTTCACTGCTGCTGCTGTTTCCATTATTCAAAAGCATACTGGTATGGCGCCTGTTCTCAGCACTACGGGCGGCACATCGGATGCTCGGTTTATGAAAGACCTTTGCCCTGTGTTGGAATTTGGTCTGCTGAGTTGTTATGCACACCATGTGGATGAGCGGGTTTCCATACGGGATTTGCATAGCTTGACGAATATCTATGTGGATATGATCAATAGTTTGCACGAAAAGAAAGAGGCTTAATCTGCGATCCTGGAAGATCTTTCTTAACTTTCCTTAAGGGACTTCGTACGTCGTTACTGGATAGACTTGTCGATCCTTGAGAGGTTATCTTGTCACGCGGTCTTTTTTGTATCGCTTGCGAGGTTAGTTGCGTTGGACTGTATTGTGTTTGACTGTTTTGCTTTTGATTTTCTTTATTGCTTGTTTTGTGTTCTTCTTCAAAACTATCAACGAGTGAGGATCTGCTGCTCGATGCTTCATCTGATGTAACATCTGTTTTTATATCTGCTTTTGCGGTGGATAGCAGTGTTGCCTCATGGGTGCATTCAAAAATGCTAAGTAAACCGACATTGCGAATGCGATGAAGGGGGAGGCCTTCATCCCACGTTACTATATCTCCGGGTGATTCCGGTGATTGTACTGGTCTTCGGTAATACTGATGTTGTTGTGTGGGGCGCAGGGCATTTTGTCTTTGGCGCTCTTCACGCTCCATCCGCTGCATATTACTCCGTTCAATTTGAATTTCGCGCTGATATTGTAGTTTTGCTTGATATCGCCTGATTTCTTCTTGTTGTTTATAATAGCGGCGTCTTGCCCGTTCTGCTTCAGCCTCAGCTTCTGCTAGATACTCTCGTTTATATGCCTTTTCAATTGCTCTGTCAGTTCTTGGGCTTACTGACCAATAAACGTCATTTCCGGGGCTTTGAATGTCTCCCCCAAATTGTTGGCATGCATGTTGGGCTTCTTGGATTCGTCTGTTTATTTCAGGAGTGTCAATTTCGTCTGTGTGTCTTGATATTGCACTGTATGAGGAATTTGATGTGAGAATAGTCAGAATAAGAGTTGAAAGTTTAAGAATTAGAGCGTTATTTTTTTTCATTTTAACTTCTTGTATGTGTTGCCTGAACCCTATATGGGGATGATTTTTAAAAATACAAGGGTTGGAGGCGAAAAAATCATTTCGGGCATCTTATTGAAAGAATATTTTTCATATAATTGTCGAAAATTTTATCATATTTTCTTATTATTAAGTCTTGACTTTTTTATGATTCATTACTTTTCATAATATTGCTCTTGTATGAAGAATCACATTTCAAAGATTTTTAAAATTTTGGGCTGCCTTTCAACTAAAAAGATCTATCTGAACGTGAAAGCTAAGAGCCTTTTTTTGAAATTACTC
>CAIOTO010000153.1 GCA_903861255.1 uncultured Alphaproteobacteria bacterium
GTGAAGAGCAAGAGGGTCTGGTGTCGTGGTAAGCGTTTTAAGGTCTTCAGGAGTAATTGGCTTGTTTATTTCGGTGCGGTTTGCAAGTTCGCGGCATCCAGTTAGCATGAAAATTGTTATAATAACGTATGCTATACGATGCATTTATATGTTTCCTTTGTTTTTCTAATATGATTCTAGCTCTATACCAAATAAGCATATGACTCTTTCAGATTATTTTACGAAAACAGTAGTTATCATTTTCTATTCTTACTGTTCGCCGTCATTGCGAGAAAGCTTCTGCCTTCGTGGCAATCTATGTGCTTTTACAGCTCTGGATGGCCACGCTCACTACATGAGCTCGCCATGACGGTAGATGTTCGTAAAATTATTTGTAAGGAGTATAAAGAGTTAGTATCGCTTACTATAAGGCTAACAAGCTTCTTATGTGTTTTGCAATATTTAGATTAAATTTTTTATAAAAATCAATCTATTTGCGCATGTGTATTTTTCATTGCTTGGATTGTATTTGACATGAGGTAAGCAACCGTCATAGGCCCAACACCGAACGGTACGGGTGTTATGGCATCCGCAATATGCACAACTTCATCAAACGCAACGTCGCCACTTAAACTGCCATCACTTAGGCGGCTCATACCTACGTCAATAACGCATGCGCCAGGTTTTACATGTTCTTTTCGGATTAGTTTGGGGTCGCCGCATGCTGCGATAAGGATGTCTGCCTGCATTGTATGCTCTTTAAGATTATGAGTTTTTGAATGGCACACAGTTACAGTTGTGTCAGCGTGTATTAACAAAAGTGATAACGGTTTGCCAACCAGCGTTGATCTTCCCACGATGACCGCATTAAGGCCGCTAATATCTGCTTTCCATTTTTTTAAGATATGCATGCAACCGAGCGGTGTGCATGATACAAGCGAAGGCGTTCCGCGTATAAGTTTTCCGAGATTAATTGAAGTCAAGCCGTCCACATCTTTTTCTGGAGAGATTGTATCAATGATTTCATTTGCATTAAGGTGGGCTGGCAATGGTAACTGTACTAATATGCCATCCACTTCGGTACTGTTGTTGAGTTCGTTGATGAGATTTAATACGGCTTCTCTGCTAATTGTTTCATCAAGTCTGTGTACGGTTGATTGAATACCAAAGTCAAAAGCGCGTTTCTGTTTCATTGAAACATAAACTAAACTCCCTGGATTATTGCCTATGAGGAGTACATGCAGAGAAGGAGCACGTCCATGCGCCACTTTTAGTGCTGCGCACTGTTTTGTAAGAACATCTTTGAGTTCAGCAGCGTAGTGTTTACCATCAAGAATCAAAAGAGAAACCTATTTATTATATTAACGTTTCTAATAAACGCTATTTTTGAATGCGACGCAAGTTTTCCACGAGTGCTTTGAGTAATGTGCGGATCAATGGTGGGGATTGATGCAACGATTCTTCTAGTTTTCGAGAGTTCACTTTAATGCATGTGGCTCCGCTTTGCCCTGCTTCTGCTGTTGCCATACGTAGGGATGAATCAATAAGAGCCATTTCACCAAAGATTTTCCCTTTACCTATTGTTGCAAGCACTTTTCGTTCATTATTAATATTTTTCCAAATTATGACTTCACCATTTTCAATGATAAACATTTCATAACCAGGTTCTCCTTCTTCAAAAATAGCTTTTCCGGCTTGATAAAATTCACGTACGTAAACGGAACCCGACATTGTCTTTGCTCATACTTAATATTTAGCTTACACTCTTATTGTATTTATAAAAAGTTAGGAAACTGTTAATGGAGTGGATTGGCTATATTGCTGGGTTTTGCACGACAATTGCCTTCTTACCGCAGGTAATTAGGACATATAAGACCAGATCAGCTAAAGATATTTCGCTTGGTATGTATCTTGTTTTTTGTTTTGGCGTGATTATGTGGTTATTTTATGGATTCTCAATCCATTCGAGGGCAATCATTTTAGCAAATTCTGCAACAATTGTCCTTGCTGGAGCTATGTTGATTATGAAAATCATATTTGATCGTAGAGAAAAATAAGACACACGTCTGAAGATCAATGTAAAATTAAGCTTAAAAATATCATGTTGCATGCCAAGAGTATGGTAGTTCTTGTTGTGTCAGGTTTTCATTGAGCCCCTGGCGCAATAATGACAATGGATAAAAAGCCATGAAACGAAAAATGCATACTTCTTTTTTACCTCAACTGATTTCACGTAATATAAAATTACTCCCCATATTTATTGCGTCCTTCCTTGCTGGCTTGGGAACGCAAATGGCCTTGCATCCAGGCTCACAGACTGTTTCCTCAGCCCAATCATCCGTTATTCAAGCGCGTGATTTTAGTTGCAGGGCCTGTTTTACACCAAGCCAAGCGTGCTTGCCAATGATTATTAATGAACTTGATCAGGCAAAAAGAACGATTCAGATGCAAGCCTATAGCCTTACGTCAAAACCAATTTCAGATGCGCTGATACGTGCCAAAGTGCGAGGGGTGAGCATTATTGTGCTTGCGGATAAAAGTCAAAAACACGAGCGGTACACCCAAATTAGCGTACTTAAACGTGCTGGGATTGCTGTGTATATCGACTACAAGCCAGCGATTGCGCACAATAAAATCATCATTATTGATGGCTTAACGGTCATTGGGGGCTCGTATAATTTTAGCAACAGCGCTGAAAACAGAAATGCTGAGAACGTGACTGTTATTAAGAATAAAGAGTTTGCGGCGCTTTACGATGCTAATTTTAAAAAGCGATTAGAAGTGTCGAATGTGTTTACGTCAAAGACGTGATCTATTTTCAAAATAATTGGCGGGTAAATTCATAGATCTCTCGAGTTTTCCTATGACTCGATCATAGGATCCACGAAGAACATGGCTCCTCGGGTCAAGCCCGAGGGAAACTAAGATAATCTTTGACTGAAAAACTTAAGTACTGTCTTACTTTGTGCTTTCCAACATTTTCTTTGCTTGATTATAAATAAGATCAACGGTGAGTGTTTCCATCTTTGCCTCACCAAAGTCACGCGCATACATTACGTGTACGCCTTTTCCATTGGGTGTGGATTTGTAAGGGTCCGTTGGTCCCCACATTGAAATAATAGGGCTATCTGATGACGCTAAGATATGCCCTACACCGCCATCATTGGCAATCGATAGATCAGCAAGACGCGCCAGTGCAATCGTCACGAAAACAGATTTTTCGGTGGTTTCTTGAAGCGGAAAAAATGCTGTTTTAACGCCATCCGCAAGTTGCGACTGCCATTCTGTCTCGGCGGGGCCTAAAATATAGCCTACGTTGATGCCATCACCATGCAAACGATTTCCAAGATCAATGAAATTTTGTAACGGCCAGCATTTGAATCGCCCGCCCGCTCCTGGTGCCAGCAATACATTTTTTCCTTTGGGCAGTAATTTTTTCGCTACACTAAGTATGTTTTTAGGAATATCTACATGGAAAATAGGATCGATCTTCTTTTGCGTAGCAGCTGTTAACAGATCCATTAGGCGATTTAGCAGCAATACAGGTTTTTCGTAATATGTTTGTCCATTGGTAAGTGGGGGCTTTCGATCCGATAACAGCCATTTTAGTGACGCTGATATAAACATGCCATGCGGGATTGCTTTGAGCATCATCGTTGGCAAAAGATGCTGATCTGTATTGATGATGATATCGTATGAATCCCGTGGCAGCACAGCTTTCCAACGACGAAATAGGACATCACCAATTGAATCGCCGAGTTTTGTATGATTAATAATGTTATGTATTTTTCCTTGAACAAGTGGCGCGAGCGCTGATGCAAAAATGGTTGGGTGACGGCCAGAAAGCCAAGTGATTTCTGCATCAGGAAAAGCTGTGCTAAGGGCGTTGATAAAGGGAAGTTTCATCATACCATCGCCAATAAGTTCGCCGTGGCTGAAAATGAGAATGGATTTTGTCATATATTTGTGCAGTTCTTGATTAATTTTAACTGATCATAAAAAACATCAAGATGAGGCGCAATCCTTTTGTCATTTTATTTTTCCGTGTCACGAATGATGCTTCCCCGGCTCCCACAGCACATCCATGCGACCATTGTCATTAGCAACGCGAGCCATCACAAAAAATACGTCGGATAGGCGATTCACATATTGTAATAGGTGTGGGTTTAATGGTTCTTCATTATGCAGCGCCACAATATCACGTTCAGCACGCCTGACAATCGTTCGACAAACGTGTAGCTGCGCTGCCAGCGGCGTTCCGCCCGGCAATACAAATGATGTTAATGGGTTCAAGTGTGCATTATAACGTTCTAGCGTTTCATCCAAACGTTGTACTTGATGCTCTGAAATACGTAGTGCCTTTTGATCTTGGTCGGGCATGCATAAATCTGCACCAACATCAAACAAGTCGTTTTGTAAGGCTTTAAGGTCATTGCGTAAGCAAGTCAAAAGCTCGGTCGTGATTGCTGTTGCCTCCGTTGCAAGGCTGAGTCCTATAATACAATTGAGCTCATCGATGGAACCGATGGCCTCAATGCGAGGGCAGTATTTGGATACACGCTTCCCATTGCCGAGTGATGTTTTTCCTGTGTCGCCACCGCGTGTTGCGATGCATGTAAGCTGTACCATTGTATAGTTTCTTTGTTGATTGTTTACGTGTGATGATACGTGAGTTTAAGGCGGATGGGTAGTGAGATGGTGATGAAACATATGAAAATCTACAGATTTCTTGTTCCTTGAACTCTCAACTCTATATTGCTAGGATAAAATCGAGTTAATAGTTGACGATTGAATTTATGGCGTACGTCCTTTTTTTATGTATTATTCAGGGCGCTGGTGAATGTTTGCCGATTAGTTCCAGTGCACATTTATATTTTTTATCGCTGTTTGGGGGCTACCCACCGACAACCCTTGATGTCGAAGTGGCGCTGCATCTTGGCAGTTTGATCGCCATATGTGCATTTTTGTGGCAACCGCTTTGGCGTATGATTAATGGATCATTCTGCACACTTACAACATTTCGCATGACGGGTGGATTTGGTATGGCAGTAATTGTCGTGCTTGCAACCCTGCCGTCGGTATTTATTGGGTTTTTGGTTAAGCGTTATTTTGAATTACCACAAACGGTTTTAGGTATTGGTATTGTCAGCATCGTGTTTGGTACGTTGCTTTTGTTAGCTGAAAAAATAGGTGCTCAAGAGAGGTCAAAAGTGACCCTTTCACATGCATTGATCATTGGTTGTGCGCAGGTGCTGGCCTTTATTCCTGGTGCGAGTCGTTTGGGATCATGTTTAACAGCCGCGCGTTTTTTAGGTATTCAACGTTGGCAAGCGACACAGTTTTCTTTTTTATTAGCCGTGCCAACGATTCTTGGTGCAGTTGTGTTGACGGGGATTGATGTTGTTCGTGCGGGGAAATTAGCTGAATTACTGCCACTTTGGCCAGCTGTTGTGTTGACATGTGTGATTAGCTTGCTTGTTTTAAAGGGACTTCAATGGTATGTCACACACTATTCATACATCCCTTTTGCAGTTTATCGTATTATCCTTGGCATTTTCCTCACGTATCTGGCATACATGAAACTATGATAATTCTAATAACTTCTACCGTCATGGCGCTGTGTCTCCTTCAGTCTTCGACCCAGGGCTTCGACCTGACAAGCTGTGATGACGGCGTGATAGGTATATAAAAATGTTTTTCAAAAACAAAGCCTTTATTTATTTCGCCATAAAACTTGTGGTGAGCATTATTCTTGTGCGTTGGCTCATCAATAATGTTGATGGCGTGTCGATGGTAAGAACATTTCGTTCTTTTCACTGGACAACATTTGTAGCGGCATTTGTATCGCTTTGGTGTGCATATACACTTGGCGCTTGGCGCTGGAAGTATATCTTATTGAAACGGGAATTTGTCCCCTTTCGTTTTATGGATAGTTTGCTTATTGTTGCAATTGCTAATTTTTTAAATCAAGGTTTGCCAAGCTCAATTGGCGGCGATGTTTACCGAGGCTTTGCGTTAACACGGCTTGGTTTTTCACGTAATTGGGCAATTCAAAGCCTGTTGCTTGATCGTGCCTTTGGATTGTTTTTTATGGGAGCCCTTGGTGTCGTTGCCTTATTTAGCTTTGATGTAGCTTTCTTAAATCAAAAAGAATTATTTCCAATGTATCTTGTGCTAAGTGCTATTTGCGTTGGGTTTGCTCTTTTTTGTCAACTTGATCGTTTGCCTGTAACAGGAAAGCTTCAGCGATTGGTGGCACCCATTCAAAGCATGGCTGCTATTAGTAGGAGTCTCTTCCAGCTAAGTAATATACATTTTATTTTCGTCGGGTTTGCGCTAACTATTTTTCTATATTTACCCGTATATCTGTTTGCGCGTGATCTTGGGTATTCATTATCACTGTGCGCAGTTTTGTTTGTATTGCCAGCTGTATTCTTGCTTGCATCTTTGCCCATTTCGTTTGCGGGTTGGGGCGTACGCGAAGTTGCTTTTGTCAGTTTATTTAAGTTTTTTGGTTTGACGAGCGAGCAGGCATTGTCATTATCCGTTGCTTACGGTTTGGTTGGTTTGTTTTCGGTTACGCCAGGTTTGCTGCTTTATTTTTTTGAGGGTAAGCCAAAAACATCTGTTGCTTAAGTGGTGCGTAGAAAAAATATAAAAGAGTTACTTATGACAATTCCTCATCTGCCATTTTATTTCATTCGCCACGGGGAGACTGACTGGAACCGCCGTCATGTTTATATGGGTACAACTGATATCCCCTTGAATCAAGCGGGAGTAGGGCAGGCCGAGCTGGCTGCGCAGTGGCTAAAAGATCAAGCGATTGATCACGTCGTGTCAAGTCCACTGGCACGCGCCCACAAAACCGCAGAGATCATTGCTGCCACGATGCAAAAACCAATTACGATAATTGATGATTTAAAAGAATGTCATTGGGGTGCCAAAGAAGGGCAGCCAGTTGATGAACGTGTCTTTTTTGAACAATGGATTGCTGGCGACACCCCCGAAGGTGCAGAAGCTGCGTATGATTTTGATGCACGCGTGAGAAGTGCTTTGAAGCATGCACTTGGATTATCAGAATCAGTGCTGATCGTGGCGCATGGCGGTGTTTATTGTTCGATTCAACGTGCGCTTTCGATGTCATTGGTGAATATTCGAAATTGCGCACCTGTTTACCATCGTCCGCCTGAGCATCCAAGTCATCCGTGGTTGGTGTGTGATGTCGGTGGCGAGGAGTGATTTACACGGTGGTTTCTGCATAGCTCGTTTAAAAGAGGAATTTATATGACAAACGCACATTTAAAACAATCTACAGTCACTGATCAAATCTGCGATATTATCACGAATATCACGCCTTTTGATGCACTTGAGCAAGAGCATATCGACGATACTCTTGCATGGATTAAAAGTGGTGCGCCTATTTTTCGTATTCAAAAGCCAGATGTGCCAAATAAACACTTGGTTACGAGCGCTATTATTTTTGACAAAAAAGCATCAAAAATTCTATTAGTTGATCATAAGAATTACTTGGAATGGTTGCCGGCTGGTGGACATGTCGACCCTAACGAGCACCCAAAAACTGCCACAGCACGCGAATGTATGGAGGAGCTGAATCTAGAAGCTGATTTCTGGTGTGAAGACCCAGTTTTTTTAACATCGACATTTAGCACAGGGATACTTACGCATCATTGGGACGTCAGCCTTTGGTATGTGCTAAAGGGTGATTCTCGTGTGAATTATGACTATGATTCACGTGAATTCAATAGTATTCAGTGGTTTGGCTTTGATGAAATTCCGTATGATAGAGCTGATCCGCATATGCAACGGTTTGTGAACAAACTTAAAGGACGGCTTTAAGATTTATGCTTAACAGGCCCAGTATTCATGCTATCTCAATCACTTACGCAACACCTGCTGACGCTGAAGACATTGCACACATTCATCACGCTGCATGGCAAGAAAGCTACAAGGGAATCATTGATCAAAGTTATCTTAATGCACTTTGTTATGATGATTTTTTTGCAAGACGTAGGTGGATTTTGAGTTTCACAAAAACGGATAGTATTCATCTTGTTGCAAAGTGTCCTCAAAGTGTTGGATTTTGTGATGCTGGAATCAGCAGAACTCACGGCCACAAAGGTGAAATCTATGCCATTTATGTATTGGATGCCTACAAACAGCAAGGAATCGGAAGGATGCTTATGTGCAAGGCATCAAAATATTTCGCACAAAATGACCTTTTTCCGTTCATTGTTTGGGTGCTGGCTGACAATAAGCCCGTGCGATGTTTTTATGAAAAATTAGGCGGCGTTGCCGTGCAAGAAAAAATCGAAAAAATGGGGGATCGTGATTACATAGAAATTGGATATCTTTTTAAAGAACCTCCTTCTATAGTTATTTAAGTTTAAAATGATCATGAATTTGTCATCGCGAGGAGCCATGGCGACGTGGCGATCTTGTATTCAAACAGCCAGATTGCCGCGCCCTTTTAGGGCTCGCAATGACGATGTTGTATAATCATTTTAGACTTGATTTACTTTAGATTTTCGCTTTCAAGGCGATGCAGTGGCAAGTCGCGGGAATAGCAATCTTTTTTTAGCTCAACAACTCAACCCTATCACCAACACGAATAACCCCTGGTGCATCATGGATCAAATTCATCCCAAACATAATGCCTTTTTCAGAGTTTCGATAGAGCGAAAGTGTTAGTAATGGCTCCTTACCTTTACTGCCAGTATCTTGATCCTGTGCAGCGCGAGCATTTTTTAACTTCTTTTGAGAATTCTATCAAAAACTTTATTTAAAAAAGTTTTTTCTAAAGATTGTGTGCTTGACACTTTGCTGAATGAAGGCGATCTCACTATGTTCGTCTCCACATTCTGATGTTCAAATTTAGTAATTTGCATCTCCGTAAGATTTCTACAAATTTGAATCATGTTGGGTAACTCATCCTTTGTTACTAAAAACGCATTCGCATAAGTAATCAAAACGTCTAAAAATGAGATGTCAAATGATATATCCATAGCTTCTACAAAGGTTTCCTTATATTTATAATCTTTAGGTAATTTCTCGGCTTTATGAAGAGCGTTTAGTAAAATGAATCGTTGCTTATCATATTTCTCCCATATTTTATGATTGGGAAGTTTAAGTTCCTTAAATTCTAAGTATTCTTGAAGCATTACATTTTCTTCAATATCTTTTATATCTTCAATCTTGACTAAGTGAATTGAATCTAAGATTGATTGGACAAACATGAACAAATTCAGCAGTATTTGGGCTTTTTCAACAACCTTAGAACGGTAGTATGGTAAAATATATTCTTCAGAAATTCGAATTGTTCGCTCCATTAATTGGAATGTATTTGGATACCATTTGTAATGTGAATGAATTATTTTTCTGTAATATGAATAATTTGCTTCATTTTTGAAATCTTCATCGAGTAATTGCCACATCGATTTATCAAAACGTGATCCAAACTTAAAAATTGATTCTTTGTGTTTAGAAAAGATGTAACAAACACTATGATTATATGAAATATCATCATCTTTTTCATAATTTTGCGAAACAATTAACCCGCTTGGATCCAATTTTGTAAATTCAAAATAACGTGAACTCTTTTTATATTCTGGATTTTCTTCATAATCCGCATTTATTTTTTTTAAAGTTTCCAAACACTTCGCACGCCATAATTCAGGCGTTCTATTTATTCCTGATTTCTGAACTTTACTTTTTCTTTCTGCTTCTGTTTCGATGATTATTCTTTTAGCTTCTTGAATGGCCTCGTCAGCCGTTTGTAGAGGCCCATCCTCACACATCACAATGCCGTTTGTTAATTTAGCAAGAACAGCTGATGTAATGCAGCTTCCGATCATTGCTTCTGTGGATGAACTAAAAACAAAACTTGCCATATAATCATAATGATTTAGGATTTTTTCCCATTCTTGTGGATCTTCAAATATATTTTTTGTGCATTCATCAACGCGCTCTTCTTCTGAGGAGCAGGAATAATATCCAAAATCGTATTCCTCGTCTTCATCATTGTTGATAAGAAAAGGAACGCCACCTGATTGCTCTTTGAAAGAAAAATCTACATGAAAACGTAAATTAAACCCTTCTTTTGTAATAGCTTCTTGCAATTGATCCAGGCTAGGAAGATCTTTTTTATTCAAAAATACAAAAATAGAATATGACATGATTATTTATCTCTTTAAATTACTTCAAATATATTATCTTATATGGTTATTGTTTTGCTGATTGCAAGAGATAAGTGCGCATCTTCATTAAAATAACATTATCTATTTCAACAACTCAACCCTATCACCAACACGAATAACCCCTGGTGCATCATGGATCAAATTCATCCCAAACATAATGCCTTTTTCAGAGTTTCGATAGCGCGAAAGTGTTAGCAATGGCTCCTTGCCTTTCATGCCAGTATCTTGGTCCACCGTCGTTACCGTACAACGCGAGCATTTTTTGACAGCTGAAAAAGTCACATCACCAATCCGAAGCCGTGTAAAATTATCCTCATCATATGCACCCAAGCCTTTGATCACAATATTGGGGCGAAAGCGTGTCATCAACACAGGTGATTCAAGTCGTGTATTCAGATCATCCAGTGATTCTTCAGAAGCAATCAATGATGGAAAAGCATCTGCAAACAATGTTTGGTCAGATTCTGTCACTGCGTAATCAGGCGTGATGAAACGCGTAAAACCTTTTGCAAAACCCACAAGCTTCGCATTGCATTCTAAATAATCACTTAAAGCACGTGAAACTTCAGCTGATTGTTCTACTGTTTTAACTATGTTTTTATGCAAAGTCGCCTCAATTACGTCGCCTTCACTTGTGGGCTCCACCATAATTGAATCGTGCCCTGAAATTGTCAAAACCAACATGTCATCTTTCATATATGCCGAGATTACAGCCAGCTTAGGATGGCTCCGCTGTGAAATAAACTTACCATCAGCACCAACAACCATCCATTGACGATCATATCGTGGCCCAGTATTTACAATCTCCATTGTATCCACGTGAACTGCTTGGCAGCCTTTAACTGGATAGATTGATAATTTAGTTACAACTATTTGCGTCATTTTTTCTTTTCCATTCCTTTTAAAAGATCTATGCCATAGGCGCACGGCTCTGCAAGCCATTGGTAATTTTTTCGCGTAAGATACTTAATTACCTTATTCGTTGGAATCAAATTAAGGCCAATAATGATCATCATGTAAAGTGCTATCCCTTGACCAACAGACTTAAAACCGTCGATCAACGCTCCATTAGTCGCTAGCAAACCTGTGATGGAAAGTGCAATTGGAATGATAAACCATACATTTAAAAATGACGTTATACTGCCACCTTTGGCACGTGCGAACGGTGTGAGTTGCATTAAAGCGAGCAAACGATCTTGCACATCCAGCCACTGTTTTAAAGGCATTCGCTCCGAATAAAGAGAGGCCCCTATTGCAAGGATGACCTTTAGTAGAACAATAAAGATAAGCACCGCAAAAAGATTAATATGCCACGGCTGTGTGAACGTATTAATAACGGAAAATCCATCCATAAGCGGTTTTCCAAGAACTAAACTAATGATTAGTAAAGGCTGTATAAATCCCCACACACACGAAAGCATTGCCCCAACGCATCGACCAAAAATCGTGCGTCCAAATAGAAAAGTGCCAATATTAAATAAAATCCCCTGCATCACAATCGCCACGAAAGGAGTCAATGTTTTTGCGGACGGTAGTGATATTTTAAAAAAACCAGCAGCAAGAGAAATTTTAATCGGTAAAAAGGCATCGTATGTATCACGAACAGCACGATTGAGGCAAAATATTTGATGAAGCGAAAGTGCGTACCCTGTGCATGGGATGCGAAGGCTGTGAAAAATACCGCCCAAACCGATTTCAACCAAACCAAGATAAACGGCAAGACGGTGATGAAGAGGAATTTTATCAAGCATTGACGTTACTCGCCTGCACGCGAATTGATATCGCATTCTTGTGTGTACGTTACTGAACTTTATAAGCAAGCGTCAATGTGTTTTTGAAATAATTGGTAATGTGGCGATAATTTCACCATCGGACGCAAAATGCGGACAAGTTTGCCTTATGATTGCATGTTTGTCCTTTTTATGAAGAAGAATCTTAACCAAGAATCGCCTCCTAAATATTCACATCAATGAAATCAAGCCATTATGGTGTCATTTCTATAAATTTTTTCTCATGACTAGCAAGGTCTTCTTCGATTCTTTTTTCTAAAAAAATCTCAGCAGGACTCTGTCCTTTAAAAGACTTTCTAACTTGACGTATAAAGTGCAAACCTTTTCTAGGCATTTTTAATTCGTAAAACGAAGACAAAATATTATGAATA
>CAIOTO010000154.1 GCA_903861255.1 uncultured Alphaproteobacteria bacterium
GTAACGTTGATACCCACGAATAAATCCATTTTTCACACGATCTGTGCTTGAGCATTTTTTGCAATTTACTGACATAGCTTGTCTCCTGAAAAGTTTCCTTTTCAGAATAGCACATTATCAACCTTTAGTTAAGTGTCTCGTATTTTTAACGGCTATTCGTTAACAAATTATTAATAAATTTAGCACTATTTTGATTTTAATTTTTAATGATTTAATTTTTTCAAAACAAACTCTTCCAGTGTGTTGACAGCTGCATTATCTGCTTTGTGCTTAAGCAAAGAGACATGACTATCAGAAAGACTCGGAAGCAGTGATAATTCTACAATTTCTAATTCCTTGGGCACCATCGTGTGCGGCATCACGGTAATCCCCATGCCAGCTTTAGTGGCAGCAACAGTGCTGGCATGACTCGGGCTAGAGAAAACCAAACGCCAAGGACGGCCTGCTTCTTCAAGTGCTTTAATTGCCGAAGCCCGGTAAACGCACGGTTCGGGCGACAATACCAATGGAATGGGTCTATTAGGGTCAATCATGCTTGCATCACCCACCCACTTTAATGGTTCGGACCATACATCGACACCATTTGGAAAATCCTCTGGTCGATTCATTTTGACTAATACGATATCGAATTCTTTTCTTTTAAATCGTTCAAAAAGATTTAAGGTCAAATCACATTCGATATTAAGTAAAATGCGAGGATGGATGCGGGAAAAATTAACAAGAACTTCAGAAAGATAAATGCTGGCAAAATTCTCCGGCAGGCCAAAGCGCACTTCTCCTTCTAATTCTGGTTCTTTAAATCGATCCATCACCTCTCGGTGCAAAGCAAAAATCTGACGTGCATAACTGAGCAACATTTGTCCTTCCGGGGTAAGAGTAAGAACTTTACCGCGCACAAATAGTGACGTGTTCAACATATTTTCTAATTTGTTGATTTGCTGACTTATAGCCGATTGCGTGCGCCCCACGCGTTCAGCGGCTTTGGTAAAGCTGGCGGTTTCAGCCACAGCAATAAAACAGTGCAAGGTTATGGTATCTAGATTCATTAGAATTCCTAATATATATGATAAGAATTTTGATTTTTACTTATAGTAGGTAATTTAATATCTTGGATCAAGATTAAAAACATCTCTTATGGACTTTCCTCATCATGAATAATAAATTTCTTGTGATCTTTAACGTTGATCCGCTCGCCATGATTATGGTTTCATTAGTTGCTTTCATTGGGTTATGTGTTGGTAGTTTTGCCATGCGTTATTTAAAAGGCGACACAAAGTACCAAGCGTTTTTTGTGCAGCTTACTCTCCTAATTGGATCTGTTTCAGTGATGGTCAGCGCCGATAATCTAATCCTTCTGTTTATTGCGTGGTGTTTAAGTAATGTCTTGCTCGTAAAACTGATGATCCATAAATCAAGTTGGAAGGCCGCAAAAGCATCAGGTGTGCTTGCGTTTAAAAATTACCTTCTAGGTGCAGCGTGTATGGCTGCCGCATTTGTACTGCTTTATTATGTAACCGATGAAACTAGTGTTCAGGAACTGGTGAAGAGCAATCACTCTGCTGCCCCCCTAATACTTCCCGCGTTATCACTGTTGCTTATTGGTGCGATGACACAATCAGCCATCTGGACATTTCACCGTTGGCTCACTAGCTCCCTTAACTCACCAACGCCTGTTTCGGCGATTATGCACGCAGGTCTCGTTAATGGCGGCGGAATTTTACTGACACGTTTTGCGCCTTTATATCTTCAACATTCGCGTGTGCTCACCGCAATTTTTGTGATTGGAATGACGACAGCTTTGCTTGGTACCCTTTGGAAACTCATGCAAAGTGATGTAAAACGTATGCTTGCGTGCTCTACCATGGCGCAAATGGGTTTTATGTTTGCACAAATTGGCTTGGGATTGTTTCCAGCTGCCGTTGCGCATCTTGTATGGCATGGCCTATTTAAAGCGTATTTGTTTCTTGGCAGTGGCGGCGCTGCTCAAGAAAAACGATTCGATCTACGTTATCCGCCAAAGCCACTTGCATTTATGTGTGCCCTTGTGTGTGGCACAGTGGGCAGATTTGGATTTGCGTTTGCCAGTGGTAAATCTTGGGCTGCAGGTGATACGACGCTTGTACTGATGCTTGTGTCATTTCTTTCTGCCAGTCAATTCGCACTGTCAATTTTGTCGCGTCAAACAGTAAAGAACCTAATTCCTGCTTTGATTTTCACAAGCCTTTTTGGGTTGCTCTATGGGGGTAGTGTTCAACTAATCACATGGGTGATGAAGCCGATGCAGTTGATGCAACCGCAGCCTTTGAATGGCTTTCATATAGCTGGGATGCTTGCTTTAATAGTGACTTGGTTGTTCACGTTGTTTAGTTCACTTTATAAAAAAACAAGCAAACCACCTGCGTGGATGCTAAAGGGTTATGTTGCTGCACTTAATGCCAGTCAGCCGGCACCATCAACGGTCACGTCGCATCACAACCAATATACGTATATATGAGAAAATGCTTAAGACTTTTATCTTGTCATTCCCGCGCAGGCGGGAATCCAGAAGAGAGTAATGGGATTAATTATTAGTGGAATTAAAACAGAAACTAGATCCCCGCCTTCGCGGGGATGACAGTTTGGTGATGAATCATCACTAGCACATTCATGGCAATAGTGGATCTGAGAATGATACGTATTTTGATAGGAAAATTTATGCATAAACAGTAAATAACA
>CAIOTO010000155.1 GCA_903861255.1 uncultured Alphaproteobacteria bacterium
CCTAATAGCCGCATTGACGAGCTCTTGCCAGCTAACTGGAAAAAATTATACGGCCCTACTGCCCACGATGAAGCCAGGGATGAAGACGACCTGGCACTGGCGGCGTGACACGGTGAAGTAGGTACTTGGCCATACGCTTACTTTTCAAGAAAAAGATTAGATACAGTGACAGGGCTAATACAAAAAAGTTCCGTCACAAAACGAACTCGGATGAAGTGGCGGCTGGTCGCGCATTCGGTCCCTTAGGGCCTAATTGTTATTTTCTCAATCACCAAAAAAATTCTAAATCCAAAAATGCGACCAATCCAGCTTTCGACAAAACCTTCAAAGCGAAGGAGTGGCTTTACTAAAAAAGAAGGCACAAGGCACCACTTTTGAAATCCACCAGAGAGTGGGTAAGCAAAAAGGCTCATGTATCGTTTTTCCACTACACTTAATTCTGGAAATAGATTAGCAAAATCTTTTTTATATTTATTAAAAATAAGAGTTGGTATGGCCTGGTTTGCATCAAATGGTTCACGAGTCGGATCTGGTGTTCCATCCAGTAAAGGATTCTGACTTAAAATAACATCTTCTTCATGAATAAAATGATAAAATGGATAACTTACTGGTGTAATAGCAGGTTCCAATAGGATAATTCTCCCACCATTCATTAAAACACGATTTGCTTCATTAAAAAATCGTATAGGAAATTCAATATGATGCAACACATCTACAGCGACAATGTTTGAAATACTATTATCCTGAAAGGGGATGCTCTGCGCGTCAAAAACACAATCCAACCAAGGCGAATCAATAATATCAGATGATATTACGTTAGGTGCATATTCTTTAAGATTGCCTGTCCCTCCCCCAATTTCAAGTGTTACTCCACTCGTTAAAAATTCAGCAATACGCTCATAAAAATTATGATAGATTTCGCGTAAAACCTTTTTCTTTTCCCAAATAGCCCCATTTTTACTAAGCTTATCCGCTGACATTAGGAAACTCTCCCATAGCGATCTTCAACACGCACAATATCATCTTCGCCTAAATAGCTTCCTGATTGCACTTCGATCAGGTGAAGTTCAATTTTCCCAGGATTCTCAACGGCATGTAACTGACCTGCTGGAATATAAATGGCTTGATTTTCATGCACAATTTGGACTTGCTCACCAAGTGTTACGCTTGCAGTTCCACTGACAACAACCCAATGCTCTGATCGGTGATAGTGAATTTGTATAGATGTTTTTCCACCAGCTTTAATCATCAGGCGCTTAACTTTAAAACGTTCACCAATGTCTGTTTCCTGATAAAAGCCCCACGGACGATAGACGCGTTTATGGCAGTCCACTTCGGATCTTTTATTTTTGCGTAAGGAAATAGCCATTTCCTTTACCAGTTCAGATTGATGACGATTGGCTACTAAAACAGCGTCCGAAGAAGCTACAATGATTAAATCTTCAACGCCAATAGCTGATATTAACAATCCATCACTACGAAGGTATGAGTTTTTAACACCATGTGTTATAACATCTCCGGTAATAGCATTACCATTTTGATCCTTTGTGGAATCATTCAAAACAGCATTCCAATCCCCCACATCAGACCAACCTAAATTATCACAGACAACAATAGCACGTTGATCGATATGTTCCATGACTCCGTAATCAATGGATTTTTTTGTTAATTTACAAAATGTTTCCGAGTCAAGCCTTACAAAATCAAGATCTTTTTTTGCTTTCTCAACGGATTCTTTTGTCAGTATATCAGTTTCAGGAAGTAATGTTTTGATATGTGTTTGCATTGTTTTGTTTTGAAAACAAAATATGCCTGCATTCCATACACAACCACCCGTAATAAGTGATTCTGCTACGTCTTTAGTTGGTTTTTCAATAAACCGCTCAACGTGCATCAAATTCAAATCAAGTGCATTCTTTGGTTTAATATAGCCATAACCTGTTGCAGGGCTATGTGGATTTATGCCTAGCATGACAATATAACCTTGCAGCATTGCATTGTGTGTAAACGTTACATATTCATGAAATGCATCTTCATTTTGAATGCGATGATCTGAAGGCGCAACAAGTGTTAAACCATCGGCATCATTTAAATAATGAAGTGCCGCTGCAATTGCATTTGCGGTGTCTCTCGATTCAGGCTCTAATAAGATCGTTGGATTTTTTAGGCCAAGCTCGTGTAATTGTTCCGCTACAAGAAAACGATATTGCTCATTACATATAAAAATAGGCTCTTTGTAAGCATCGTTAAAATAACGTTTGGCTGTTTCTTGCAATAGGCTAAGTCCGCCAAAGGGTGCCAATAACTGTTTTGGATACGTAGAACGCGATAATGGCCAAAGACGTGTGCCGTCTCCGCCGCATAAAATAATTGGTTGAATCTTAGTATTCACTTGTCTTACCCCGCGCGTTGTAAAAAGTCAGAGTAAGCTATTTTCAAGCCATCCGACAGCGTTGTTTTTGCTTGCCAACCTAAAGCGTTCAGCCTAGATACATCAAGTAGCTTACGTGGTGTACCATCAGGCATTTCTGGATCAAAGCAAACATCCCCCTCATAACCAACAACTTCTTTGATATGACGTGCAAGCTCTGCAATGGTTAGGTCAGTTCCCGTTCCAATATTAATAAAACCCTCACCACTATAATTCTTGGCAAGAAAAACACATGCATCTGCTAAATCATCCGCATATAAAAATTCACGTTTTGGTGTGCCCGTCCCCCACAGCATAACATTTGGACTTTTTGTTATTTTTGCTTGATGCATTTTGAGGATGAGAGCAGGGATAACATGGCTATTTTTATCTGAATACGTATCATTAATACCATATAAATTGGTTGGCATTACGGCGCTGTAATCAACACCGTATTGTTTGCGATAATATTCAACCATTTTAAGGCCAGCGATTTTTGCGATTGCATACGCTTCATTTGTTTTTTCAAGATATCCACTTAGTAGATATTCTTCTTTAATTGGTTGCGGGCAATTTTTGGGATAAATACATGATGACCCTAAGAAAATAAGCTTTTGAATTCCAGCTTTAAAGGATCCATGAATGATATTGGTTTGAATCGCTAAGTTCTCATAAATGAATTCTGCAGGATAGGTATTGTTTGCGTGAATGCCGCCAACCTTTGCGGCAGCCAAAAATACGACATCAATATTTTCAGTTTTAAAAAGTGCATGAACAGCCGTCTGATTGCATAAATCAAGTTGAGTTCGATCAGCTGTTACAGTTTCACAATTCTCGTTGTTAAGACGCCTTACGAGTGCAGAGCCAACCATGCCTTTGTGGCCTGCAATGAAAACTCGTTTCCCTGTAAAATCATATGACATTGATACTATCCTAAATCTATCGTCTTGCGAGCCGAGTAAGATTTTATATCTGAATGAACCATTTCCTCTACAAGTTGTGTAAAGGATGTCTTTGCAGTCCAACCTAGTTTTTCTTTCGCTTTTGTAGCATCGCCAATTAATAAATCAACTTCGGCAGGCCTGAAATACGTAGGATCAACGGAAACAACAACTGCACCTGTATCGCAGCGGATACCAACTTCGTCAACACCTTGGCCTTTCCATGTTATGTTAATGTTTTGGGTTTTAAATGCTGTTTCAATGAATTCACGAATGGTGCGTGTTTCACCAGTTGCGATAACAAAATCTTCAGGAGTATCGTTCTGTAGCATCAACCACATGGCCTCTACATAGTCATTCGCATGGCCCCAATCACGTTTTGCGTCTAAATTGCCAAGTCGTACGGGCTCTGATGAACCGGACATTATGCGTGCTAACCCAAGCGTAATTTTACGTGTCACAAATGTTTCACCCCGAATTGGGCTTTCATGATTAAATAAAATGCCATTTGAGGCATGCAAACCATATGATTCACGGTAATTTACAACAATCCAATAGGCATACATTTTTGCAACGGCATAGGGGCTGCGCGGATAAAAAGGTGTCGTTTCAGATTGTGGAATTTCCTGCACTTTTCCGTACAATTCAGATGTTGACGCTTGATAAAAACGACATGTTTTTTCTAGACCCAGTAATTTAATGCCTTCGAGCAAGCGGAGTGTGCCGATACCATCTGCATTCGCTGTATATTCCGGCGCATCAAAGCTCACTGCAACATGGCTTTGTGCAGCAAGGTTATAAACCTCACAGGGCTTAATTTCATTTAAAAGACGTATCAAACTAGTTGAGTCTGTCATGTCACCGTAGTGGAGATGAAAATTTGATGTATCTTTTATGATAGATAAACGTTCAGTTGTGTTAACAGAAGAACGCCGCAGCAGGCCATGAACTTCATATCCTTTGTTTAAAAGAAATTCTGATAAATACGCGCCGTCTTGGCCATTAACGCCTGTGATAAATGCTTTTTTCATAAATTTAGCTAACCGATACTTTTAATTTTCTATAGGCATGCAATACCATTTTTAATAAGATAAACCCGTGCCTAAAACGTGAGATTTGTGTTTCACCATAGACGCGCGCTTGATATCGTATGGGAATTTCAACGACCTTCATATTCAACTTTGATGCACCAAAAATAAGTTCAAAATCACCAAAAGGGTCAAAATCACCAAAAAAGGCACGTTGATCGAGAATGCTTTGATAATCCTTTTTGAAGAACACTTTTGTCCCGCAGAGCGTGTCTGTAAAACGTTGCGATAAAAGATACGAGAAAATCCAAGAAAATGTTTTGTTCGCTAAGAAATTCAAGAATTGCATGGCTTGGTTCTCCATAGGATAAATCAAACGTGATCCATTGATAAATTCGCCTTGATGTGAATTCATTGCGTGATAAAATTTTGGCAATTGCTCAGGCGGGACAGTCAGATCGGCATCCAGAATCATAAAAATATCACCCGTTGCATTCTCAAAACCGAGATGCACAGCATTTGCTTTTCCTTTGCCAGTTTGTTGAAATGTTTTTATTTTAAGATGGCTATATTTTTCTTTAACGCGTTGAATTTCTTCCCAAGTTCCGTCTTTGCTGTGCCCTTCAACATAGATAATTTCAATATTATCACAAAAAGCAGGAAGACGCGTAATTGCGGATTCAACGTTTCCTTTTTCATTACGACAAGGAATAACAATGGATACGCTATAGTTAGCTGGCGGCTGCGTCGGTATAGGACGAGCTACCATATAAGTACGAAGACATAAACGACGTATACCAGGCAATGTCGCTATGAATTTATTGACAAAAGTTCCAATACCGAACCACCTAAAAGGGATAAGCTGTTGGTATTCACTTCGAATAACTTCGTATCCAGATATGCTTAAGAAATTATGGATATCACGCGTTGAAAGATAATTCTGCTGTGGTTGCTTAACTTTTAAACCTATTACTTCCATGAATCGGATCAATAGTTCCCAGTGTTTTGTATAATAGCTAATAATAATGCGAGAGCGGCCGTGTGTGTTTTCTTTGATGTTTAACAGAACTTGCTGAATATCATCAAAAAGACCTATAACGTCGGATAAAAGGACAATGTCAAACTTATCAGAGGTAGGCAGAGGAGATTCTGCATCATGTTCTATAAACGTGCATGATGGCGCCACTTGCTTCGCCGACGCTAAAATATCAGGCGACAAATCAATACCAACGGCTTTGCTTGGTTGCAGTTCATTCAGCAAAAGTCCATTGCCGCAGCCAATATCCAGAATGGCTTCACCGGGTTTTACTAGAAAACGCAAATAGCGAGTATCATTTTCATGAAAGAAACGATTGATAACATCACGTTTTTTAAGTCGATTTATATTTTGTTTGATAAGAGAAATGATATTTTGTTTTCGTGTATTTAGCATACTATTTTGACTCTTCAATTTTTGCAATGACCAATTCACCTGCATTTTTGATTGCTTTTAATTTAAACCACTGTGCATCAGATGCCAATGATTCATTTTCTAATATAAATTTAAATGTGTTTTTGCGTACAAAATCATAAGCAGATACAAAGTAAAATTGCTTCATTTCAGCTGCAATTTTCACCAGTGATTCGCCAAGGGGAGTGTCAGTTTGATTTAAAGAGCTTAAAAATGTTTCTTTTGTTAATTGAGCTGGTACAGAGAAGATTTTTCCCTGATCTGTCACTACAAAACCTGGTTGATTCTTTAAATTGTAGACAATGTACGTATCATTTTTATTTGAAGCTGTGGTCCATTCTTGTGGCGGAGTAATATTTAGTGGTTTTAAAAATGAAACAACGGGTGCTAGTGAAACACATAAAAACAAAAATATACTACCAAGACAGAGTTTGTTATTGGATGTTTTTTCGGATTGGTTAACTAAATATGATTTTGGAAAAAAACCTAAGGCAAAAAACAAACCATAGAAGGCTGGTACAGTGCAAAACACACGATAACCTGCATCCGTCCATATTATAGACGATGATAAAAGAACACCTGCAAAGACAAATATTATAAATATAAAATCACGCATGTATAAATGTCTGTTTTTGTAAAATCTCCAACTTATTGTTGATACAACGGAGAAATTCAATAATACAAAACATATTTTAGTAGCCTTTGTTGAGCCTCCCCATGAATTTGCAAAAATGAACTTAAGGAATCCTCCCATGCTTTTTGCTAAACCAAGAATTAATAATAATGGGTTTTCTGTAAAACGCACCCAGCTTTGTTCATAAATAACCTTTGAAAATTGCGCCTCCTCTCCCTTAAGTAAGTGCATCACTCGTGAATCATTATATACGAACGACCACCCTTTTCCACCAGATACAAGACCATAGAGTGTATGTGAAAAATTAGCTTGATAACCACCTGTCGGACTGCCGAAAAACTTTGATAAGGTTGCGACGAAGAATAATCCAAGAGCTATAAATGCTATATTCCATACTAAGTCTCTATATTTGCATCCCTTAAAAGGATAAAAAAATGGTAACAAAAGAAAAGAAATAAGCACAAAGTAACAGCCTGAACGCGCTGACAAAGCGACAGAAAACATGCAAAGTCCTATACGATAAAACCATATATGTTCTTCATGCCATGCATAGTAAATCACACTCGCTGCCAATACCCCCAATATAAGGCCACTGTTTTCTGACATTGTTGTTGGCAAAAAAACCATAGCCAATAAAGTAAGGGGGGCAATAGAAACCAAAGCTGCATTTAATCCGCGCTTTTTAGTTACACCAAAAGCAAAGAGGGAGCAGGCAATCGTAAATAGACATGATTGTAGGAAAATTGTGAGTGGAAAGTTGAAATTGGATATTCTTTGCAAACATGAAAAATAAAGGCAATATACTGGCCGACGTGTATTAAATTCGTTAAGAGTTGCGTGTATATTGCTTGCAAATGTCCCGTCATAATACCCGTTTGCATCAGAATAGGGAATATGTCCTCCTAATGCAGAATAGCTACCCTCTATTGTCTTCCAAAAGGGAAATCCAA
>CAIOTO010000156.1 GCA_903861255.1 uncultured Alphaproteobacteria bacterium
CCAATCTTCATTGAGTCCTGCATTAATCATTACAAAATCACTATATATTTAATTTTATATTTATCAGATTAACATAATTGACTCCACCTAGCCAACTCTTAGGTTAGCGCTTATGGGTATTATCCCCCCCCGCCCGGTTATCCGGTTCAGGGATATTATCCGCCTCCACCTGGATATTACCCTCAAATGGGTGCAGGTGTACCTCAATCAGCCCTGGTTTCTAGACAAAATAATCCAACTCAAATGAGTCCGGTTGCAGAGTCTGTCGCAACACAACAAAATTTGCAGCCAGGCGTGGCTGGCTCTCCCGCTCAAGGATACTATCCACCCCCTGGGTATTATCCCCCTCCGCCTGGTTACTATCCTCCCCCGCCTGGTTACTCGCCGCAGCCCGCACAACAAGGTATGGCGGGGCAAGGATATCCTGGTTCTGTGCAAGCGGGATCTAATTTACAGCAATCTGGCTATCCATCTGCTTCTCCTCAAGGTATTCAGGCGCCTCCATCTGGGGTGGATGCGTCAAATGCTGCTGCGCAACCGGGTCCGGTCGCTCCGGGTGCAACCACTTCTTCTGCTGCGGCTCCTGCTGCTCCAGCGCCAGTTGTAGCGACCACTGTCGCTGCTGCTGCACCTGCTGCTCCGCTGGCGTCATCTCCAGTAGTTGATAAAATTACCGATCTTTTGAGTAATAAGTTATTCGGTGGCCCAACAACAGCAGCTTCTAATAGCAGTGCTTCGTCTTCTACACCTCCTCCAGCCACTCCAGAGCAAGCAGTTCCTGGTGCTGCTGTTCCTGGTGTTGCTGTTCCTGGTGTTGGTGTTCCTGGTGTTGGTGTTCCTGGTGTTGGTGTTCCTGGTGTTGGTGTTCCTGGTGTTCCTGGAGCTGCTGTTCCTGGTGTTGGTGTTCCTGGAGCTGCTGTTCCTGGAGCTGCTGTTCCTGGTGTTGGTGTTCCTGGAGCTGCTGTTCCTGGTTATGTTCCTATTGGCGGTGGAGCGCCTGGAGCTGTACCTATGTCTGGTGAATTTGGTCAGCGTATAACACCTAGTCGCACGGTCAGTGGGCAGCAAGCAATAGCAAAGCCGCCCGTTATAACGTTGCAGGAGAGCTTGAGAGAGCGAGAGCTTTTAAGGCAGCAAGCAGCATCGTCCTCTCAACCTCCGGCTTCTTCTAATATTGCAGGACAATTTTTTAATTAATGTTTAGCATATTTTAACTTTCTGTTAACAATTCCACCTATATATTAAATGTATGATAATTATGATTACGTTTACTGAGGTGAGTTAATGAAAGTGAAAAAAAATTTAATTTTAACTGTTGGTGTTTCAATTTTTGCCTTATGTGCAAATAATGCATTTTGTACTACTGGCGTAGTATCGACAACTCCGATTGTATTCAACCCTTTGCCACCAGCTAATCCAAATCAAGCAGTCATCGATGCCGCTGCCCAACAAGCTGCGACAGATGCTGCTGCAAAGGCTGCTGCTGATGCTGCAGGCCAGCAAGCGGCACAACAAGCTGCAGCTGAAGCTGCTGCAAAAGCTGCAACAGATGCTGCAGCACAACAAGCGGCACAACAAGCGGCACAACAAGCGGCACAACAAGCGGCACAACAAGCTGCCGCTGAAGCTGCTGCAAAAGCAAGCGCTGAAGCTGCACAAAAAGCAATAACTGATGCAGCAACCGCAGTTGTAGATGCACAGCTAGCTTTAAATGGTGGCGCAATTGATCCAGTAACAAAAGTACAAGCACCAGCAAGTATGTCGACAAATGCTGTAGTTGTAAGTGTATTGAAAAAGAAGGCAGAAGATGCTGCAAGTAAAGCAGATGCAACACCTCAAGCTACAGCAGCGAAGAATGTTGCAGATGAAAAAATTACAACTGCTGCTGCTATCATTCAAAAGTCTTTTGATATAATTAATGCATCTGCGTCGGCTGTTCCAGGAAATGCTGAGGTGACAAAGGCTGTTGCGGATATTGCAGACATAAAGAAAAAGTCTGATGAAATTGTGGCTGCTGTAAAGACAGATGTAGAAGCAGCCCGTGCAACGGCTGATAAAAAACCATAAAATATTTTTTTAAGACACGGGATTATTTTATACAAATGATCTCGTTTTTTTTGCTTTTACTATATTTAACTCATCACGATGTGGTGGTAAAAAATGATCAATTTAAACATTTTGAAATCCGCTGAGTATATCAAAAAAAGACGTCACGCAAAAAAACTATCTCTTTATGCAATTTGTCGTTAAAATAAATAAAAATATCACAAAGTTTTAGTTATGTCTCTTGCCACTTATCATCGTGCAGACCATTCAATGTTCGATATTTTTACGCCTTTGCTCGAAAATGAAGGCTCTGGGGTTTCTTTACGTTATTCGGCTACATATGATCAGATCAAAGAAGCACGGCGTGAAGATGACCCTGGCCTTTCGCGTGGTATTTGGAAAACAGAATTTAAGCGCGCTGATTGGGTCGAGGTTGAATCTTTGTGCACTGTAGCACTTGCAACACAATCAAAAGATTTGCAAATAGTTGGTTGGTTGATGGAATCATGGTTGGTCATGGATGGTTTAAAGGGCGGTGTTAACGCCTTTCAAACCCTTAAATCATTCTGTGAAATTTTTTGGCCCGTTTTATATCCACAGGCAGACGTTGATGACGATGCACGTTTGTTTGTATTCGATTGGATCGACAAAACATTGCATGATCGTTTGTTGTTTATTGAAATTACTCCAGCGCTAAAACATATTGATCTGCGTCCATTAACGCTAGCTGATTGGATTGAAGCGGTCAATTTTGAAAAAATCAGCAAAAGGTCCCCGGAAAATAAAAATTTTGTTGCGGATGCTGAGTCTAAAGGTAAAATTACATTGAATCGTTTCAGGCGCGGCCTTGCTGTGGCGCCAAAACAATATCTTCAGGATTTGTATGATAATGTAATGCTCTTTCTATCAACGGTTGAGTTGTTTCGTCAATCAATAGAGCCTTTGGCGTTAGAGCAAACACCTGTATTTGTAGCGACGCGTGATCATTTGACTACATTGAATCGTATTATTCAGGCAACCTTAGAGCAACGACAGTCAGAACTTGCAGTTGTCGAAAAAACCACTGAAGCAAATGAACAAATAGAAACAGTGCTTGGTAATTCAGAAATTGCATCTGTTTCAAGTGGTGAACAGTCAAATGGTGTCTCGCAAGAAAACGAGGCAGAGACAATCGCTCAGCGCGCTGATGCATATCTTGCAATACATGAATTAGGGAAATACCTTATGGAAATTGACCCTCATAGTCCAGCGCCCTATTTGCTTGAGCTTATTGTGTCCTGGGAAAATAAAAAATTACTTCAAATCGTAAGTGATATCAATGAGGGAAAATCTGAAGCGCATAATTTGCTAAAGTTACTGGCGGGAACACCCACAAATCGCTAATATGATTCAGATTATTTTTTATAAAGAGCTAAAAATTTATGTTTAAACTTGCCGATCGCATGAATACGATACAGCCATCACCGACACTAGTTTTAAATGCAAAAGCAGGTGAACTTCGTGCTCAAGGGATTGATATTATTAATTTATCGACTGGCGAGCCTGACTTTGATACACCAACGTGGATTCAAGATGCAGCCATTAAGGCCATGCATAACGGGGTAACAAAATATACACCTGGTGATGGATTACCAGCACTAAAGACAGCTATTCAGAAAAAGTTATTGCGTGATTACGATCTTGATTATGATTTGAATATGATTACCGTTGGTGCAGGCGGAAAACAGGTTATTTTCAATGCGCTTATGGCAAGTGTTAATCCAGGGGATGAGGTTATTATTCCTGCGCCTTATTGGGTATCATATCCAGAAATTGTTAGTTTTTGCGGTGGCATACCCATCTTGGTGCCGTGCCTACCTGAAAATAATTTCAAACTAACAGCTGAGCAACTGCGTTACCACATTACAGATCGTACACGTTGGTTGATCTTAAATTCACCCAATAATCCTACGGGTGTTGTTTACTCACGCCAAGAACTGCGCGGACTTTCTGACGTTTTGATGGAATTTAATCACGTCAATATTTTAAGTGATGATATCTATGAGAATTTGATATATGACGATGAAAAATTTGTCAGCATAGTGCGTGTAGAACCACGTCTTAAGTTTCGTACACTTGTTGTAAACGGTGTGTCTAAATCATATGCAATGACAGGGTGGCGCATTGGTTTTGCGGCAGGACCAGTTGATTTGATTAAGGCAATTACATTGCTGCAATCACAAAGCACATCAAATGCATGTTCAATTTCACAAGCAGCAGCAGTAGAAGCATTTATTGGGCCACAGGACTTTTTAGATACGTGGCGCCATTCGTTTGTTGAACGACGTGATGCCTCTTTTAATGCAATTAATGCGATTCCAGGCTTAACCTGCGCCATGCCAAAAGGTGCTTTTTATCATTACGTAGATTGTCACGCTATTTTAGGTGCAAAGACGCCAGACGGTGTGCGTTTAAAGTCCGATAAAGATTTTTGTTTGTATTTATTAGAACATGCACAGGTAATGGTTGTGAGTGGGGATTCCTTTGGTTTATCGCCTTATTTTCGGATATCCTATGCAACAGCGATGGATAATTTGATGTTGGGATGTGAACGTATTGCCAAAGCAATTTCAGATTTAACGATTGAATAGGAGAAGGATAAATGACTGATCAAACCACTTTGCCGGTTGTGTATGTTGTTGCTGCCGTTTTTCAAAACGCTAAGCAAGAAATTTTATTAATTCAGCGCCCGAAAAATAAACCGATGCCAGGCTTATGGGAATTCCCCGGTGGTAAAATTGAACCGGGTGAAAAACCTGAAGAAGCACTCGTGCGTGAATTAATGGAAGAAATAGCGTTGGTGCCAATTACATTCACACCATTATCCTTTGTATCATACACCTATGATGCATTTCATATCGTTTTGTTGCCGTATCTTGTGACGGAATGGGAAGGGACCTTTGATCTTTTGGAACATCAACAAGGCTATATGTGGGTAAAAGCGGAAGATATGCACAAATTTTCCAAACCAACCGCGAGTCAAAAAGTGATTGAATATATTTCGGGTAATTAACTTTGCACATTAGCGCCAATTTTTGATTCACTACCAGCGATAAGCCTTTTGATGTTCTCACGGTGTGTATGCAAAATTAAAATAGCTATAAAAAGCGTATTATAGACAAGTGTTGTCACGTTCCACTGGCACAAGTAATAAGCAATTAATGGGGACAATGTTGATGCAACCAGTGCTGATAATGATGATATTCGAAATACTTTTGCCATAATAAGCCACGTAAACATTGTTAGGGCCCCAAGCAATGGATTGAGGGCAAAATATACCCCCAATGCTGTAGCAACACCTTTCCCGCCCTTGAAACCTAGCCAGACAGGGAATACATGCCCCAGAACGACAGCAAGTGCCACACACGTTTCAACCCAGTTCGACGCTGAACCTGGCGCATAATACTTATGAATAAGAATAACAGGAATTGCACCCTTTAAAACATCACATAGTAATGTGGCCATGGCAATTTTCTTGTTTCCCGTTCGTAAAACATTCGTGGCACCAATATTACCAGAGCCAACGTTACGAATATCACCCATGCCCGACCACTTAGAGAACAGCAGACCAAACGGAATAGAGCCAAGTAAATAAGAAAACGCAATTAAAAGATACGGCACAACACAAACTTTCTAATAGAATTACTTAAAAAATACGATTATAATCCCTTTGAGTCAAGTATGGAAAAATAAAATTTTATGATTATTGCTGTTGATGGGCCTGCTGGCGCAGGAAAAGGAACTATCTCACGTGCTCTTGCGCAACACTTTTCGCTTAAATATATCGATACAGGTCTTATGTATCGCGCACTTGCATATAAAGCACTCGCTGAAGGTATGGACTTAACACACGAAGATTCATTAGTTTCTGTTGCAAAAACATTAACAACAAATGACTTGCAATTGCCAGAATTGCGCATGGAAGAGGTTGGAAACGCAGCATCTAAGATCGCGGTTTTGCCGGCTGTGCGTGAACAAATTACATTACATACGCGGCGCTTTAGTCAAGAAATTGTGTTGCCGTATCGTGGTGTCGTTCTTGATGGACGTGATATAGGCACCGTTGTTTGTCCTGATGCGGATATAAAAATTTTTGTAACCGCAACACCTATGGTGCGTGCAGAACGTCGATTGGCAGAAATGGTGCGATCAGGAAAACAACCTCAGCCAAACATGTTAGAGCAAATAATAGAGCGCGATCAGCGCGATCAAACACGTACTACGTCACCGTTGGTTCCAGCAGTTGATGCCACATTGTTTGACACAAGTGAACTGACGATACAGGAAGCCTGCCAGCGCGCAGTTGCGATTGTGGCTGAATATCAAAGTGTGAATAGTGAATGCTTAAAGTCAGCCAATGGCTGCCGGTAACATTTAATTTGAGATACCCAATGCCTCTGTGTCATCCCCGCGGAGGCGGGGATCCAGTTGTATTTTTATTGTTACTAACACACCTGTTTGTTTCGTTATTTTCTGGATTTCCGCCTATGCGGGAATGACAGAGGTTACGACGTATGCTAAGCAACCATTCTTAGTTCATCTGCTTTTACATTAGGCAAATCAAAGGCTAGATTGCCTTCACACACAGTGATTGCCTTGCTGGACATAGTAACGCGATCATTATCAAGTATATTCATCTTCATAAAGCCGCCACGTTTAGATGCTTTATAGACCATTAATGTTTTTTTTCCTAAACGTTCAGCCCAAAGGGGGCCGAGACGACAATGTGCTGAGCCACAGACTGGATCCTCAGGAATACCTACGCGTGGTGCAAAATAACGTGATTCAAAGTCATAACCTTCTCGTCCATGTGCGCTAACGGATACGGCGCGACAATCAAGTGTTTCAATTATTGAAAGATTCGGCGTAAGGGCAACCAAGTCACTTTGATTTTTCAATGTGACAACATAAATTAATTCATCACGCATGACAGATGTAATTTCAACTTCGCCGTTTGTCGTAACAAGTGCTTGCTTTAGTGCTGGGGGCAGGGCGCATTCCACAAGTTTTTTTTGTGGAAAGTTCAGTGTTATCCAATCATTTTCTTCGCGTGTGACAGTTAAAGGGCCGGCTAATGATTCAAATATAATTTTAGATTTTTTCGTGAAATTTTGTTCCCACAGAATATGTGCTGATGCAAGAGTCGCATGACCGCAAATGGGGGCTTCATCGCGTGGTGAGAACCAACGAATATGAAAGTGCTCAAAGTCTTCTTTTGATGACAAGCGTTTTACAAAAGCCGTTTGTGACCAATTGAGTTCAGCTGCAATTGCTTGCATAAGTGTTGGATGAGGAAAATCATTAACAATAAAAACACCTGCCGGATTGCCAGCAAAAGCACGATCTGTGAATGCATCAACAAGCCAAAAAGTTGTTCCCATGGCGATTATGTTCTCTGAATTTTTGAATATATACATAATATGGGGAGTCGACTTCTAAAAAACAAGAGTTTTTGAATGCATAAACACAAAAAAGAAGAATCGTAATAGCCTTTCGTAGAAAAAAAAGCGATAATCAAATATAGTTCTATCGTTTTTTTATGTTTTTAGTATGACGTCTGTTTCTTCTTATCCGCTTATCGCGCCATCGTTGCTTGCAGCCGATCCTTTATGTCTTGGCGAGGAAATTAAAGCGGTTGAAGCCGCAGGTGCAGATCTTTTGCATATTGATATTATGGATGGACATTATGTCCCAAATTTAACGTTTGGCCCTCAGCATGTAAAAGCCATGAAATCAGTGACCAATTTGCGGCTTGATATACATTTGATGGTGTCTTCCCCAGCTGTCGTTACGCCATGGTTTATTGATGCTGGTGCTGACTGGGTTAGTTTTCATCCAGAAACAGAGGCGCACCCATATCGTTTGCTTCAATACATTCAATCGCGGGGCGTTCGAGCAGGTGTTGTGTTGAACCCTGGTTCGCCTTGGCAAATCGTGGAGCCGTTACTGCCTGTGCTTGATTTCGTTTTATTGATGTCGGTGAATCCAGGCTTTGGCGGGCAGCAATTTATTCCAAGAGTGGTTTCTAAAGTAGCGCCGCTTTTAGCATTAAAGCCTGATTTAATCATTGAGATTGATGGCGGCGTAAATTCGGAAAACGCACCTGATTTAATTAAAAAAGGTGTCCATGTTCTGGTCGCTGGTTCTTCTATCTTTGGACAAAAAGAAAGAATAGCGTTAAAATCAGATCGCACCGAAACATATCGTGCCGCAATTAATGCAATCCGAGGACAATAGAACTTATGTTTAATTCGCTAAAAGGTATATTTTGGAAAAACCTTAGGCGAAGCCATATCTATGGGGTCAGTTTGCTTGGCCGCAAAATACCACATATTTCTCTTTCAACAAATGATCCATGGCAGGGAAATGCTAAATTCGGTGAAGCGCTGCTGCTGGGTGATTTACGTTTGGATAATCGCCGTTTCACCTCGACTGACCTGTTACTTGCACTTGAAAAACCGCAGAGTGTTTATGAACCCATCGCAGCTTATATGCAAAGCTTTATGTTTTTGTCTGATCTGAGTGCAATCAGTGGCAACGCTGGCCGCAAACGCGCAAGGCAGCTTATTGAGCATTGGATTAGGCTGCATCATTCATGGGCGCACAAAAGCTGGAATTCGTATGCATGGAAGCCTGGGGTCGTTGGACTTAGGCTATCCGTGTGGTTAAGTTTGTATGATTTTTATGCAAGCACGGCTGATGAGGATTTCAAAAGGCTTTTAACAACGAGTTTTGATAAGCAATTGCGTTATTTAAGGCGCCATTGGATGGAAGAAAAAGATCCACTGCATCAATTTTGGGCACTTAAAGGGGTTATTTTAGGCGAGTCACTTCGGGCTGAGAAAAAGAATGTAGATCGCTTTGAACGCTATATGAATCGTTTGTCGACACTCATTCAAGAGCAAATCCTACCAGACGGCGGCCATATTAGTAGAAGTCCGCTTTTGCATTGGCGTTTCTTGCGTGATTTAATTGATATCCGAACAAGTATCCGATCACATTTAAGGGCAAGTACTCAAGTAGAAAATGCTGAAACGAATTTGCAAGAATGCATTCAAAAAATGACGCCGTTACTAAGATTTCTTAGGCATGGGGATGGGGCTTTGGCTTCTTTTGAAGGTGCATTATCACCATTTGCACAAGGACTTTGTATCGGTGTTACAGCGGATGCGGTTGATAGCGTACTAACCTTAACAGATGCAAAAACAACGCGCCCTCCACAAAGAGCACCCGACAGCGGGTATGAACGTTGTGCAAGCCGTAATTCCGTTGTTTTGGTCAATACATTCCCTGGTGTGAGTGCTAATCTTAATTTTCCTTATTCTGCAGATGCCTATCGTGAGCCAGGTCTTGAGCTACTTGGTATTGAGTGGAGCTTTGGCCGGCACCGTTTTATACACAAAGGGGATGTTGTTATACAGCTTGGTCCCACTAGTGAAAGCGAATCTGATTTTAAAGATAACTGGGTCACAAATTTAGATCCGCAACTGCTTCAACTCGTTATTAAAAGACATAACAAAGAAGGGCATAACTATATTGCTTTCGATGCGGAGTATATTTGCGAAAGTACTTCTTTCTATTGGCAGCGCCATATTTATTTGTCACCAAAAGGCGAAGAATTACGTGGTCATGATACATTCCGAATTTCGCATGACGCAACTGTTGGCGTGCGATTTGAAATGAACCCTTTGTTTGCAATTGAGGGCGAAGGTGAAAAAATTTATTTAACCCTGCAACCTGATACCAAGATTCGTCAGGGAAAGAAGAATGAAAAAGCATATGAACGCCTACATATAAAACCACAAGAAAAGAGTAAACAACGTAAAATAGTAGAGCCTGAGCGATGGTTTTTCCGTAGCATTGGGTGTGATGATGTGATTACGACGTTAGCCGATGAAGAAAATCGTACGTTGTTGTTGATGAAACAATGTGAAGCGCATCGTTCCTATACGTTGAAGTGGTCGTTTAGTCAGACCAATGGTGTTAATGATGTGTAAAAGAAATATATCCTTTGTTTTTCAATCTCCCCCCTTGCATAACGCTGCTAAAATGTCTATCTCTTATACATAGCCTTAATTTATAAAGAATAATGAAAACGATTCAAATTCGTGGTGCACGCGAGCATAATCTTAAAAACATAAATGTGGATATTCCACGCGATAAACTGGTTGTAATTACAGGGCTTTCGGGGTCTGGTAAATCATCACTTGCTTTTGACACGTTGTATGCCGAAGGGCAGCGCCGTTACGTCGAAAGTTTGTCATCGTATGCACGTCAATTTTTACAATTGATGGAAAAGCCAGATGTTGATTCGATCGAGGGCTTAAGTCCTGCTATTTCAATTGAACAAAAAACAACATCAAAGAATCCACGCTCGACAGTTGGCACAGTAACTGAGCTGTATGATTATATGCGCTTGCTGTTTGCACGTGTGGGTGTGCCACATTCGCCAGCGACTGGTTTGCCGATTGAAGCACAAATTGTATCGCAAATGGTGGACCGTGTTCTTGAAATTCCCCCACAGACGCGTTTGATGTTGCTTGCACCGATTGTACGTGGCCGTAAAGGTGAATATAAAAAAGAATTACAAGACTTACTTAAAAAGGGTTTTCAACGAGTTAAAGTTGATGGCAAGATTTACACCCTTGAAGAAGTCCCTGAGCTTAAAAAAAATATTAAGCACGATATAGCTGTTATTGTTGATCGTTTTGTCATTCCGGAGGGTGAAGATCGCCGTGAATTTATGACACGGTTGGCTGATTCCTTTGAAACTGCGTTGGCGCTTAGCAATGGTCTTGTTTGGGTTGAAAATGCAGATACAGCGGAATCACTCACGTTTTCATCAAAGTTTGCATGTCCAATTTCTGGTTTTACCTTGGATGAAATTGAACCTAGGCTTTTTTCGTTTAATAGCCCGCAAGGCGCCTGTCCTACCTGTGATGGTCTTGGTGTAGAGATTGTTTTTGATCCTAATTTAATTGTGCCTAATCGTGCATTAAGTGTACGTGATGGTGCAATTGCACCTTGGGCTGAAGAATCCAATGCTGGAAAGCGCGTTACAGCGACACGTGAATATTATTTGCAGATGCTTGAGTCGGTTGTGAGTCATTATGGCGGTTCAACACGGGCGCCATATGCGGAATTACCAGAAAACATCCAAAATGTTTTGTTGTATGGTTCCGGCACTGAGCTTATTCATATTGTTTATAATGATGGCAATAAAAATTACATAACAAAGAAAATTTTTGAAGGTGTCGTACCTAATCTTAAACGTCGTTGGCAAGATAGCGAAAGTGAATGGGTTCACGAAATGTTAGGGCGTTATCAAAATGAGCATGCATGTCATGCCTGTGATGGGTTGCGTCTTCGTCCCGAAGCCTTGTGTGTTAAGATCAATGATAGAAACATTGCCGAAGTTTGTAATTTCTCGATTAGTGATGCCTACAATTGGTTTAACACGTTAACACTGACGCCTAAACAAGAACAAATTGCGACGCGAATTTTGAAAGAAATACGTAATCGTTTGATGTTTTTGGTAAATGTTGGTTTAGATTATTTGACTCTATCACGTGCTGCTGGAACGCTCTCAGGTGGTGAAAGCCAACGTATTCGTCTTGCATCGCAAGTAGGTTCTAGTTTGACGGGGGTATTGTACGTTCTGGATGAGCCATCAATTGGTTTGCATCAGCGCGACAATGATCGTTTGCTTGAAACACTAAAACATCTAAGGGATATTGGTAATACAGTTGTTGTGGTTGAGCACGATGAAGATGCAATTCGCACCGCTGATTATGTGATTGATATGGGGCCAGAAGCCGGAGCAAGGGGCGGGGAGATCATCTCTCAAGGTACGCCAGAGGAAGTGACAAACGATCCGAATAGCATTACAGGGCTCTACCTTCGCGGCATTAAAAATATTCCGATCCCAGCTAAACGACGTATGGGGCACGAGGGTAAATCCCTTAGCCTTTATGGCGCACGTGCAAATAACTTACACAATGTAAACGTGACCATTCCACTTGGTACATTTACGTGTGTGACGGGTGTATCCGGTGGCGGCAAGTCAACACTTGTGATTGAAACATTGTATAAAGCATTATCCAAAGCAGTTGCACATGGGCGTGAAATGCCAGGTGAACATGATCGCCTTGAAGGCATTGAATTTATTGATAAAATTATCGATATTGATCAGTCACCAATCGGTCGCACCCCGCGATCTAACCCAGCAACGTACATTGGTTGTTTTACACCGATTCGCGAATGGTTTGCTGGATTGCCTGAATCAAAAACACGTGGATATGCTGCAGGTCGTTTTTCGTTTAACGTTAAAGGCGGCCGTTGTGAGGCGTGTCAAGGTGACGGTGTCATTAAGATAGAAATGCATTTCTTGCCTGATGTGTATGTGAAATGTGACCAATGTCATGGAAAACGTTACAATCGTGAAACATTGGATATTGCTTATAAAAACAAAAACATCGCTGATATTTTGGACATGACTGTCGATGAGGCGGTTGTATTCTTCGACGCTCATTCACAAGTGCGTGAAAAATTAAGATGTTTGCAAGAAGTAGGTTTAGGCTACGTCAAAGTTGGACAATCAGCAACGACTCTTTCCGGCGGCGAAGCCCAACGTGTAAAGTTGGCCAAGGAATTATCACGCCGTGCAACGGGTAAGACATTGTACATATTGGATGAGCCAACGACGGGGCTCCATTTTGATGATGTTCGTAAACTGTTAGAGGTTTTGCATACCCTTGTTGATCAGGGCAACACCGTTTTGGTGATTGAACACAATCTTGAAGTGATTAAAACCGCAGATTGGATTATTGATATGGGCCCAGAGGGTGGTTCTGGCGGCGGACATATCGTTGCGGTAGGAACACCTGAAAGCGTTATCAAGGTTGAGAAAAGTTATACAGGTCAGTATCTCAAGCCATATCTTGAACGCCATGCATTGAAAGAAGCTGTTTGATTTTTTTACTTTTTTGCGCCGCGTTAGTTGATAATTTTGTTAAAAGAGGATGATTAGGGTCTCAATCAAACTTTCGAATAAACGTGGCAATCTTTGGTTTAATAACTTCGCGCCAGCGTCTGCCATTGAAAATTCCGTAGTGCCCAACACCCTCTTGGACAAGAAATTCTTTTTTGCTGTTTGCTAAGTTTGAACACAAAGAATGCGCTGCATAGGTTTGGCCGGGGCAAGAAATGTCATCACGTTCACCTTCAACGGTCAATAGTGCTGTTTTTTGAATGAATTCTGGATTAATAGGGTGGCAGCGAAAGGTCATGCGACCAAGTGGTAAATCAAAGGTTTGAAAAACGCGTGTCACACTTTGAATATAATATTCAGCAGGTACATCCATGACAGATCGGTATTCATCATAGAACAATCGGTGCGTTTCAACGGGTTCCATATCACCTTGAACTAAATGCTGAAATAGACTGAATGACGCCTCTTGGTGGCGGTCAATATGGAGTGCCATAAAGCCGTTTAGCATAATGAATCCTGGACAAACACTGCGTCCTGCACCCGGATAATAGGCTGGAATTTTATCCACAATATTACGTTCAAACCAACCAACGCTATGGTCGAGTGCAAATTTATTGACAACACCTGGATTAATACGCGCATCAATTGGCCCTCCCATAAGTATGAGTGATTTTGGCTGTTGAGGGGAATCAATCATTGCGAGATATGATGTTGCCATTATTGCTGGAACAACAGGCTGACAAACGGCAAGAACGTGAATATTACCATGGAAAATTGATAAAAAATCGAGTAGTAAATCGGTGTAGTGGTCGAGTGTAAACGGCCCTTCATTGAGTGAAATAAGTCTGGCATCTTTCCAGTCTGTAATCCATACGTTATGATCAGGCAAAAATGCACGTACAGTATCACGAAGCAGCGTTGAAAAGTGTCCAGATAATGGGGCGACGATAAGTATGTTTGGATCATTTGTGCCAAATACATGCCCATCGCATGTGCGTTTAAAATGAACTAGATTACAAAAAGGTCGATTGACTACGATTTCTTCTTCAACTTTGCATTTTTGTGTACGGCCACCTGTCTTGAGGATTATTTCAGAGAAACCAAATTCTGGTTTTATGTAAAGTCGTGTTGTTCGCTCGATAACTTCGGTGCTAGCGGAATAGAGCCTGCCCCAAGGGGTTCCCTCAAGTGAAAGCATGTTAATGAACAGTCCATTTGCCTCGCTCCATAAGTGAGCGGGGAGCATGGCAGCATTTTTGAATTCATGTAGTTCGTATAACATATCATGTTTAACAGAAAAGTATTTATTTAGTTTAGTTTTAAAATAATTAATAAAGTGTGAATTTAATTAAAAATAGTTCATATATTTATTGATTTTTTTTAGAGACTGATTTCAGGTATAATTACTCATCCAACGCATACGAAAAAATATTAGTTGTAAACAGAGGAAAGAATCCAATCTTCTGATAAATCGAGAGACCTGATTCAGAAGCCTCCAAAAAGCAATGCGTTGCGCCTAATTCTTTCGCTTTTGCTAATGCAAAATTAACGAGGCAGGTCGCATGCCCGTTTCGTTGATGTTCGGGGATAGTGCCTACGTCATCAATACGTGCAATCGTTCCATGAACGGATAAGGTAATTGACGTAATTGGCTGGTCGCTTTTATATAAATTATAGTGGTATAGACGAGACCTCATTTCTTGCGCATGTTTATGGGCATCTGCATAACATGTTGTCATGTCAAGTGTTGATTCAAAGGATTCGATCATTGGAATCATCCATTCGCACAAGTGATCATCGTTTGCACGTATTTCTGCACTATCGTATGCACCAGCTGCAGTCGTTGCTAAGTCAAGCGCCATGGCAACTGATTTTCCTGCTTGGTGGTAGCCTGCTTCATGTATGATTGCGTCCGTTCCATGTGGGCATAAATCTTCTGGAACAATGGCAACAAACAAAAGATTGTGTTGATCGTAGAACTTTTTGCACTTAGTGAGTATGGTTTCTATCGATTCTTTATTGTTTCGAATGTACACAATGTTTAGGTCTCTAACGGGAACGCCTGTCATATAGGCCGTTGCTGTGTCAGAAATATCTAAACAATGTGTGGAAATAGCGCGAAAAAAATAGTCTTCTGCTCTGTAGTATGCGGTAATAAGTGACGGTGACACAGGTGGCCCTTTTAAATTTTTAAGTTTTGAAATATGCTCTATTTTGTGCACAAAGCGTGCCTGCTATTTCGTGTAAAGTCAATAAATGCAGGGTGTTTCGTGAGATCTTTTCTTTCCACAGATGTGCATTTGCCGTAGTATGACTAAACAAACTATTTTGTCTTTTATAATACATGTATCATTTCCCAGTTGAAAAAAAAATAAGCACCCAGTTTGTAGAATATCAAAGCGCAATTGATGTTATGCAAGCACGCATTTCCTCCATCCATAAAGGTGAGTCAAGCGGCCTGTTATGGTTTTTAGAACACCCATCGCTTTACACAGCAGGCACAAGCGCGAAAGATTCAGACTTATTGTCACATGAATTTCCTGTGTATGAAGCGGGGCGGGGAGGGCAGTACACATATCATGGCCCCGGGCAGCTGGTTGTGTACTGCATGATGGATTTAAAAGAGGTAGGGCTTGATGTTCGGCAATATGTAAAAGTGCTAGAGCATTGGATTTTGCGTGTGCTGTTAAGTTATGGAATTCAAGGTGCACTTTACCCTGATCGCATTGGTGTGTGGGTGACGCACCCTGAAACAAAAAAAGAATCTAAAATTGCTGCAATTGGTGTTCGTGTGACACATGGTGTCACTTGGCATGGCTTATCCTTTAATATTACAACCAATTTAGAACATTATAAGGGTATCGTTCCCTGTGGAATTTCTGATTTTGGTGTAACTTCCTTGCTTGATCTTGGCGTAACAGTGTCATTTAATGATGTTGTGTGTGCTTTTTTTGCAACAGTTCCGGCTCAATTTTCAAAAAAATAACAAAATGCAAGCCATATTAGGGCTTTTTTAAGAAAACATGTTGACCAATAAAAATGGCAATTTGTACACTTTACCTATAACGTCTACATATGAAAGGTTCAGTTGTGAACAGAGTTGATCTTATAAATAGTGTTTCATCCTCTACAGGCTTGAAAAATGCAGAATCAGAACGTGCAGTTGATGCAGTACTTGCGTCAATAACTAGTGCTCTTAAGTCAGGTGACGAAGTTCGTCTTCTTGGTTTTGGTACATTTGGTGTTACTAAGCGTCCAGCTGGTGAAGGCCGCAACCCACGTACAGGTGAGAAAATTCAGATTGCTGAAAAGTCAATCCCGAAATTCCGCCCAGGCAAGCAACTAAAAGATGCTGTAAGTCTCTAAAAAGTTCTTGCATCCCAAAAAAAACAATGTTAATTATAAGGAGTCTTGTTTTTGAGACTCCTTTTATACATAAAAATGGGTGATTAGCTCAGCGGTAGAGCGTCTCGTTTACACCGAGAGGGTCGGAGGTTCAATCCCTTCATCACCCACCATTTTTCCAGAAAAAAGCTATGAATAATCTGTTTAGTTTAATTCTTGCTGTTGTATTTCTTGCTGGTTGCGGTCGCAAGTCAGTTCCGACTCCCGAAATGCCTGACTCTTATCCTCGTACATATCCTAAAGAAGATGCGGTGGTCACTCATGGCAAATAAGCCACGCATTGGAATAACACTTGATTTTGTTGATCCTGCTCATCAACCAGAAGGCGCATGGTTTAACCTAGAGCCTTGGTACGCACTTCGTTACCGCTACACCTCTGCTATTGAAATGGCTGGTGGACTTCCTTTAAATATTTCATATCATATGAATTTGATAGATGACTACGTGTCACTCTTAGATGGATTGTTGCTGACGGGCGGCGATTGTGATATTGATCCTAAATTATACG
>CAIOTO010000157.1 GCA_903861255.1 uncultured Alphaproteobacteria bacterium
AGGCGCAAATCAAAAGTAACATCACGAAGTCTAGAAATGGTTGACTTGTCATTGCGACTTCATTATTACGCTCATGAGCCGAAGTTTATAGGGGCGTACATGGCATCTTTTCTGTCAACCTTTAGTTAAGTGTCTCAAAAATACATCTTATAAAGTGAAGTTGCCGCTAACTTTACATTCGACAAATGAAAACGACAGTGATATGTTAAGGGCAACTTTTTGATAAAGTGTATCAAACCCTCATTTAAAAGGAATAATGACCGCATGATTATTGGCGTACCAAAAGAAATTAAAAACCACGAATACCGTGTAGGCCTTGTGCCATCATCCGTGAACGAATTAACACGGCATGGTCACACCGTTATTGTGGAAACAAAAGCTGGTATGGGCATTGGTTTTTCAGACGAAGACTACATCGCTGTTGGTGCTGAAATTGTTAAAACTGCTGCGGATGTTTTTGCAAAAGCCGACATGATCGTAAAGGTTAAAGAACCTCAGCTCAGCGAATGCAAAATGCTTCGTAAAGAGCAAATCTTGTTTACATACCTCCATTTGGCGCCAGATCCCGCACAAACAAAAGCACTTGTCGAATCTGAATGCGTCGCAATTGCGTATGAAACGGTAACGGATTCACGTGGTGGTTTGCCTTTGCTTGCCCCGATGAGTGAAGTTGCTGGCCGTATGTCAGTTCAAGTTGGCGCTTGGTTGCTTGAAAAAGGTCAAGGCGGCATGGGCGTGCTATTGGGCGGCGTGCCAGGTGTTCTTCCATCTAAGGTTGTTATCTTGGGCGGCGGCGTTGTTGGATTAAATGCTGCACGTATGGCAATGGGTATGGGCGCTGATGTCACTATCGTTGATCGCAGTCCACGTCGTTTGCAAGAGCTTGATGCGATGTTCGAAGGCCGTTTAAAAACAGTTGTGCCAACGCTTGCAATTATTGAAAAGCTTGTGACTGAGGCTGACTTAGTCGTTGGCGCGGTTCTTGTTGTTGGTGCTGCTGCGCCAAAATTAGTCACAGCTGCAACGGTTAAAAAAATGCGTCCAGGTTCTGTTATGGTTGACGTTGCGATTGACCAAGGTGGTTGTTTTGAAACAAGCCGCCCAACAACACACGCTGATCCACACTACACCGTTGATAATGTGATTCACTATTGCGTAACAAACATGCCAGGCGCGGTTGCACGCACATCTGCGCTTGCACTCAATAATGCGACGTTGCCATTCGCGCTTGCGTTAGCTGACAAAGGCTACAAGCAAGCATTGGCGGATGATCGTCACTTATTGCATGGTTTGAATGTATGCTTAGGTCACATTACACATGAAGCCGTTGCGCATGATTTGGGTATGCCATATGTAAAAGCGGAATCTTTTTTGGATGAAGCACACGAGCCGGCAATTCGCCGTGCTGAAGCACGTTAGTTGTTGATTTAATTATATGAGTATGTGGGGCAGATTTTTCTGCCCTTTTTTATTCAATATACCCATCAGCTTTCTTCTGGTTCCTCTTCACCAGTTTCCCTGCGACATGACAGCAGGGTCCATGCATAGAGCGTAACACTCCGATCAAGTCAGAATAAAACTGAGGATAGGGGTAAACCAGAGAAAGAGACTCGCCTACACATTAAACCTAAGATTAAAAATATCCCCATCTTTTGCCACATATTCGCGACCTTCCTAATGAAGATCCTCTTTAATATGATTAACGATTTATTAATGTATTTATATTAGAATTATTTATATTGGAACTATAAATATGTTCTATTAATTTATTGGAAAGAGTAGTTTTGTATGATGATATTATCAAAATTAGGCGTTTTATCTGGATTCATTTGCCTTGCATCTTGTTTTAGTGGGGAAAGTAATGCAGCAGTTACCTGTAATGGCGCTGATCGAGTCGCTTGCGAGCAGATTAGCTCTCAATGTGTTTGGGCCAATAACACATGTACAGCTCCTGTTAATGGCGGCTGTTATGGGAAAAACGAACAGCAATGCGGTGTTACGACACAAGGGTCAAATGCTCGTTGGTGTCGCTGGGCTGCTGCGAGGAAAGATGATCCTAAAAGCTGTCTGACAAATCCAAATTCTCCTCAATAGTCCTCGTTAAAAGTTAGCATGTTAGATGCCGTGGTGAGTAACGCGAGGGCAATGCGTTGCAGGTCTCTTCACATTTTCCCTCGCACGTGATGCGATGGTCCATGTATTTCGTGGGTCCTATGGTCAAGCCATAGGAAAACTAAAGAAGAATAGAAGAAAACTAAGTGGAGGGATGCGAGGAAAACCCATTCACCAATTTCCCTACGGCGTGACCGTAGGGTCTCCCCCCATAAGCGCTAACCTAAGAGTTGGCTAGGTGGAGTCAATTATGTTAATCTGATAAATATAAAATTAAATATATAGTGATTTTGTAATGATTAATGCAGGACTCAATGAAGATTGG
>CAIOTO010000158.1 GCA_903861255.1 uncultured Alphaproteobacteria bacterium
GAAGGCGATGCGTTTAACTCACAAAAACTTAAAGACTCTGAACGTAACCTAAAAGACTTAGGCTACTTTAAAACAGTAACTGTTGATACTGAACCTGGCACAGGCACAGATCAAGCGCGTGTTGTTGTAAAAGTTGAAGAACAATCAACAGGTGAAATCGGGCTTGCAGGTGGTTATTCCACACTTGATGGTCCACTGGCATCGATTCGTTTGATTGAACGTAACTTTATGGGAACAGGCCGTGTATTGCACTCTGACTTATCGATCGCTAAAAAACGCCAAGACTTTGACGTAGGTATCGTTGAGCCATATTTCTTAGGCCGCAATATGACAGGAAGCGCAAGCGTCTTTAGTTCGAAATCCAGTCGTTTTGATGCGTTCACGCAACAATCCATGGGTGTCAGAACAGGTATTGGATATCGCTTAAGTGAATATTGGTCACAAGGCTTTAGCTATATGATTATGCAAGAAAAAATCACATCTTCACGTGCATTCAGGTCTTCTTACATTAGTGATCAGCTTGGAACATCCATTACATCCGCAGTGACGCACTCGCTTTCGTATGATCGCCGTGATGCAGCACGTAATACAACGTCAGGTTATATTATAGGCATGTCGAACACATATGCAGGTGTTGGCGGCGACGTGCAATATTTAAAGAACATTTTGAATGCCGGTTGGTACTATCCTGTCGCTGATGAAGTTATCTTGAATATCCGTGGTGAAGTAGGTGGAATGGAACGCGTCGGCAAAAAGATTCGTACGGTTGACAAATTCTCACTTGGTGCACAATCATTCCGTGGGTTTGAATATGGTGGTATTGGGCCACGTGATGCCACTACAAAAGATCCGCTTGGTGGTACGCGTTTTTGGACGCAAACAAACGAACTTGTATTCCCATTAGGTTTGCCAAGTGAATTCGGAATAAAAGGCGCTGTCTTCTCAGACATTGGTTCCTTATGGCGCATTGGCGAAAAAATGCCAGATACAAAAGTTCATGATGAAAATAAAATGCGTGCGTCTGTTGGTTGTGGCATCTCATGGGATTCGCCATTCGGACCAATCAGCATTGACTATTCACGTGCTGTGAAGAAACAAAAGTATGACAGCACGCAAACAATCTTGTTTGGCTTTTCAACACGCATATAAGGATAACGTTAATGACCCAAAAGAACCTCATTATTGCAGCGTTATGCGCCATATGTGTAGGTCTTTTGGGATTTAGCTTGGGGGTCAATCGCTTTTTGATACCCTCAGGTACATTAAAGATCGCTGTAGTCGATGGTGACCGTCTTAAAAAAGAATCAAAATCCTTTCGCGCTGTACATGACATTCTTATTGCAGAACAATCAAAGGCGCATGAAGAAATATTACCGATCGAATCTATGCTTTTAAAAGAGCAGGAGGAAATTCGATTGGAATCTAAAAAGAATCCAGAAAAAGCTAAAAAGCGAAACGAAGCATTTGCAATACGTGTCACTGAGCTTGAGCAAAAAATGCAAAAGAAAAGGTCTCTCTTGGAAAAACAAAGAGATTTTTTATCCGAGACAATTCAAGAGTTGGTTTTTTCAATCATTAGTGAAATTTCCGCTAAAGAAAATATCAGCGTCGTACTTAATAAAACAATTGATGAGAAACGTTCAGTATTTTTTGTTGAAAAGCGAATGGACTTAACAGACGACGTTATTGCAAAACTTGATAGTCATCTTAAGAATATAAAATTACCTGATATTAAAGAATAGAGGTTGTCATGACAGATTCGCGTTTTCACAAACAGCATGATTCTATTTCGCTTGCAAAAATTTACGAGCTTTTATCTGTTTCACTGCCAACTGGTGTTGATAAAGATCGTTTATTTACAAATGTTTCAACATTAAAAGATGGCGGCGCATCATCGATTGCCTTATACCATAATACAAAATACAGAGCAGAAGCATCAACAACACATGTTGGCTTATGCATTACGAGCGAGGCGACAGCGGCGCATATAGCAAAAGGCGTTATCATATTGGTTCACCCAAAACCACAACGTGCGTATGCATTGATTGCGCAGCATCTATATCCTACCCCAACTGCCAAATCATTTATTCATCCAACAGCCGTTATTGCACCAACAGCTGCTCTGGGGGAAGGATGCTCAATTGGTGCGTATGTTGTCATTGGTGACAATGTTGAATTAGGCGCTGGCGTAGCAATCGAAAGCCACACGGTTATCCACGATAATGTTAAAATCGGAAAAAATGGCCGTATCTCGTCACATGTTACTATTAGCCATTCCATTGTTGGCGATCGTGTGATGATTAAACCAGGCACGCACATTGGGCAACAAGGTTTTGGCTTTCATATGGATGAAGCTGGTCATTTTGACGTGCCGCAGCTTGGGATTGTGATCATCGGAAATGATGTTCAAATAGGAGCGAATGCGTGTATTGACCGAGGAAGTCTTGATAATACAATCATTGGAAATGGCGTACGTATCGATAATCTTGTACAAATAGCGCATAACGTCTATATTGGTGATCAGTCAGTAATTGTTGCGCAAGCCGGTATTGCCGGAAGCTCTCATTTAGGACGCTTTGTGATTGTAGCCGGGCAAGTTGGTATTGCCGGGCATCTTAATATTGGTAACGGTGTTAAAATTGCAGCACAAAGTGGTTTAATGCGTGACGTAACTGATGGTGATACTGTGGCTGGCTCTCCAGCTATTCCTGTGCGTGATTGGCATAAGCAAACCATCGCACTCCAACGTTTAATACGAGAAAAGAAACATGCAAAATAGCGCCGTTGCAAAAGTAGAAACAGCAGAGATCATTACACCTGACTTTTCCACCAAGATAATTGATGAAATTGGTGTTGAGGAAATCATGAAACTGATTCCACACCGTTATCCATTCTTGCTTGTGGATCGCATGGTAGACCTGCATCTTGGCCACAGTGCCGTCGGTATTAAAAATGTATCGATGAACGAATGGTTTTTTCAAGGGCACTTTCCAGAACACCCCATTATGCCAGGCGTATTGATTATCGAAGCGATGGCACAAACAGCTGGTGCTCTGGTTGTTAAAACGATGCAAGTACAAAACGGCAAAAGTACAGAAAAAGCCGATGGGTCAGACATCATGGTCTATTTCATGTCTGTTGAAGAAGCAAAATTCAGAAAGCCTGTTGTGCCTGGTGACGTGCTCCATCTTAAAGTGACGAAAGATCGTGCGCGCGGTAATATTTGGCGCTTTAAAGGACAAGCTTTTGTTGGCGACACCCTTGCAAGTGAAGCAAGCTTTATGGCCATGATTGTTGATAAAAAATAATATGACAGATTCATCACGTATTCACGAAGCCGCGCAAATTCACCCAACCGCTATCATTGCTGATGGTGCCGTTATTGGTAAAGACGTCGTTATTGGCCCTTACTGTGTGATTGGTAAAGATGTAACGCTGGATGAAGGTGTAAAGCTTGTTTCACATGTTTGCGTGGATGGCATTACCCATATTGGCGTGCATTCATTGATCTACCCATTTGCATCGATTGGGCATGCCCCACAAGATTTAAAATATAATGGCGAACCATCTACGGTTACCATCGGCAAAAATACGACAATTCGTGAATATGTAACGATTCAACCTGGCACAACCAGTGGCGGCATGAAAACAACAGTAGGTAACGATTGCTTGCTAATGGTTGGTGTGCATGTGGCACATGACTGTTATGTCGGAAATAATGTTGTTATGGCGAATTACGCCACCCTAGCAGGGCATGTCATTATTGAAGATCATGTCATCATTGGCGGGCTTTCTGCGATTAAGCAATTTGTGCGTATCGGAGCGTATGCGATGATTGGCGGCATGTCTGGCGTTGAGAAAGACGTTGTTCCATACGCAATGGTTCTGGGTGAACGTGCAAATCTTCATGGAGTCAACATCGTTGGCATGAAACGTCATGGCTTTTCAAATGCCGAGATTCAACAGGTTCAAGCCATTTATAAAAATGTGTTCAATGAAGATGATGATGCGCCATTTAATGCACGCGTTCAAAAGCAACGTGAATCATTTGTCACAGCGAATCAAGATCGTGCGACGCAGATTGTGTTTGATTTTATGGACGGTGATACGAAGTGTCATTTCTGTATGCCGAAGAGCGGCCGTGGGTAGAATAATCATATATTATACTAGTAATATTGCCTGTAATATTTAAGAAAAAATACTGCTATAATCATAAAAATAAGGATGGAAATTAACACTGCACAGATGGTGTTTATTTTTTTGCTTCTTATTGCTTTGCAGAGAAAACAAATAAATTCCCAAATGCAGCCCAAAATAATATCAGCAGTCATGTCATTTTCCTTTATTCAAAAAAGGTGATGCATCGATACATTACATATGGGAATGATTGGGTGCTATTTCAAGGGGTTGATTGCTGGAAGTTTTTCATCTCTTTTGGTAGACCGAGTTGATTTTTTATCTGCACAAATTTGTTGCCACAATTCTATTTCTTTTTGCCTAACGTAGTCACCTAAATTCCCGGATAAATTGTAACTAGGATTACGTTTTCTGCGTGACCTCAACCTTGAGCGCCATTAAAATTTCCCGTTGTGCTTTTGTGATTTCTGTTAAAATATGTCCGTATTTTCCTGAGTATTTTATCTGTGTCA